>NZ_LBMX01000001.1:0-36003 GCF_001010885.1 Clostridium sp. C8
ATTTTTTTACCCAATCATAAACTCTCTTTTTCTCACTTAAGCCTAATTCCTTAGCAATTGTATTTGCTCCTATATGTTGATTTAAGTGCATATCAACTGCTTTTAATTTAGTCTCTTTGCTATATTTCCTTTGAATTCCACTCATAAAAAATCCCCCTATAGTAAACAAATATCTAACCTAATTATAAAGGTCTTTTTTTATTTGTCTACCATAAGGGGATTATACTAGTAGGAGTTTTCAAACTTAAATTATAGGATCGATATAAATTTCCTCTATATCTGATCTGTCATATACTAATACATTAAGATAAGATATTGTATATACTTGAATTATAAATTGTCCTATAATAGCTATTATTATGCCTAGTAAAGGTATGAATTCAAGAATAATTAATACTATTCCAAGTCCAATTGTTATCCCTGATATAGCTGCTAACCTTCCTATTGTAGTCCAAAAATAACCTCTTTTAAACAATAAGAAAGTTTCTCCTATTGCCTCCGTAATAGTTAAATCTTTTACTATTAATGCTGAATTAAATAACATAGGTATTGGAGCCATAACAACACATATAGCAATTATTAAAGGTATTAATATAATTAACCCTATTCCTATAGTTAAAAACGACAGTAAAACAGTAAGTAAAGTTAATGCTATAAAGAATGCAAAAAGCATTAATGCTACTAAAAGATTAAGTCCTATTACGCTCCATTTTTTCTGCCAAACATATTTATTAGCAGTTTTCCAACTTACTTCTTTTCCTCTGTTAGCATCATCTAGAATTTTCACTATAATAGCATCTGCATATATTATTACTGCTGATGCAATAATAATTGTAAAAATTAAAATTAATACACTTCCAAAGCCTATAAAAGGTATTGAGTTTTCTAAATAATTATATGAATATGCATATGACATATTTATCATACTTGAAAATATAATTCCTACTATTATACCTACTATTATTAATACTGTAGGCACTATAAATATCCCTATAACCTTTAATATTTCTAATATATTATCTTTTGATATTCTGAAAGCTTTTGATAATATCTCAGAAACTGACAAATAATTTTTTCTTTCTTCCATAAATTCGCCTCCTTTTTATTTAATACTATACATATTTATTCTATCATAAATTGTTATATGATTGATATAATATATAAAATTGAATAAATAATTTATTATATAAATATATAAAGAGTACCATAAACATGATACTCTTCTATAAATTATAATTGTGTTCTTACTCTTATCGTTTGATCTCTTCTTGGCCCTACACCAATTATTGATATATTTACTCCTGTAAGCTCTTCAATTCTTGCTAAATACTTTTTAGCATTGTTAGGTAATTCATCGTAGCTTCTAGCATTTGCTACCTCTTCACCCCAACCATCAAATTCTTCATATATAGGTTCACATTTTGCTAAATCATTTAAGCTTGCTGGGAAATAATCTATAACTGTATCATTAAACTTATATCCTACGCAAATCTTTAATTTTTCTAATCCAGCTAAAGTATCTATCTTAGTTACGCATAATGACGTTAATCCAGATACCCTTACTGTTGTTTTTAATATAACAGCATCCAACCAACCACATCTTCTAGATCTTCCAGTATTAACTCCATATTCGTGACCTTTTTCTCTTATCCATTCACCGATCTCATTATCTAATTCTGTTGGGAATGGTCCTTTACCAACTCTTGTTGTATATGCCTTTGCAATACCTATTGCATTAGTAATCATATTGGGTCCAATGCCTGATCCACTAGCAACTCCACAAGCGGTAGTATTAGATGAAGTTACATATGGATATGTACCGTAATCTATATCAAGAAGCATTCCTTGAGCACCTTCAAATAGAACTTTTTTATCAGCCTTGATTTCATTATATACTGCAACAGATGTATCTTTCACATAAGGTCTTAGTCTTTCTGCTAATGCTAAATATTTGGAAGCTATTTCTTCATAGTTAAGTTCTTCTCCACCTAAAACCTTAGTTATATAATCACTTTTAGCGCCTATGTTTTGCTTTAGTTTTTCTGTAAATACACTCTCATCTAAAAGATCACATATTCTTATACCACATCTTTCAAATTTATCTGTATAACATGGACCTATACCTCTTCCAGTTGTACCTATATCATTTTTTCCTCTTGATTTTTCCTTTAAAACATCTAAAATTTTATGATATGGCATTATAACATGTGCCCTATCACTTATTAAAAGTTTTTTAGGAGTAACATTAACTCCTTCTTCCTCAAGATAATCTATTTCTTCAAATAAAGCCTCTGGATCAACAACAACACCATTACCAATTACGTTTAATTTATCATCATGTAATATTCCTGATGGTATTAATCTTAATTTATATTGTCTATCTCCAACTTCAACTGTATGACCTGCGTTATTTCCTCCTTGAAACCTAACTATTACCTCTGCCTCTTCTGCAAGATAATCAGTCATCTTTCCCTTTCCTTCATCTCCCCATTGAGCTCCTAAAACAACAAATGCTGACATTTATATTGCCTCCTTGTTAAAGAACTTATTAAGTCCTTTATTTATAAAATAATTAATATTAATCTCCAAGTACAATATTAACAAAGTGAAAATAAACTTTCAACTTTTTTGCGAATATTTTTTTGCATTACTTATATATAATTCGTATAATATATTTGTATCTATTTATATTCTTATTAAATTTAAAGTATTTATTCTATGAAAGGGAGTGTTATTATAAATATTTATGAAGAAGCTCTAAAATATCATGAAGAATTAAAAGGAAAATTTGAAATAACTTCTAGATGTAGAATTTCTAGTGAAAAAGATTTAAGTTTAGCATATACACCAGGAGTTGCAGAACCTTGCAAAAAAATTTATGAAGATCCTAATAATGCTTATTTATACACAAGAAAATGGAATACAGTTGCTGTAATTTCAGATGGATCTGCTGTTCTTGGTTTAGGTAATATAGGTCCATTGGCATCTCTTCCTGTTATGGAAGGTAAATCTATATTGTTTAAAGAATTTGCCAATGTAGATGCCTTTCCAATTGTTTTAGATACTAATGATGTTGATGAGATAGTTAACACTATAATAAATATATCACCAACTATTGGAGGAATAAATCTCGAAGATATATCTGCTCCTAGATGCTTTGAAATTGAACAAAGGCTAAAAGAAAAATTAAATATACCAGTTTTCCATGATGATCAGCACGGCACTGCTATAGTAGTTTTAGCTGGTCTTATAAATTCATTAAAGTTAGTTAATAAGAATATATCTAATATTAAAATAGTCATAAATGGTGCTGGTTCCGCAGGAACTGCTATTTGTAAATTATTAATTTCATTTGGAGCATCAAATATTGTAATGTGTGATAAAGATGGAATAATTCATAAAGATAAGTATTATGAAAATAATTCAATGAATGAATTATCATCATTTACTAATAAAGAAAATTTAAAAGGAAACTTGGCTGATGCATTAGTAAATTCTGATGTATTTATAGGTGTTTCTGCACCTAATTTAGTGACAAAAGAAATGGCTCTTACGATGAATAAAGACTCTATAATATTTGCAATGGCCAATCCTATTCCTGAAATTTTCCCTGATGTTGCAAAAGAAGCTGGAGTAAAAATAATTGGTACCGGAAGGTCTGACTTTCCGAATCAAGTTAATAATGTATTAGCTTTTCCTGGAATATTTAGAGGCTCTTTAGATGTTAGAGCTTGTGATATTAATGAAGATATGAAAATTGCAGCTGCTCATGCAATTGCAAATTCAGTAGATGAAAATCATCTTAATTTTGATTTTATATTACCAAAGGCTTTTGATTTAAGAGTCCAAAAAGCTGTTGCTGAAGCAGTTAAAAATGCTGCAATAAAGAGTGGTGTATCTAGAATATAACAATTTAATTTTATAAAGGGAGGTTTTTAAACTTCCCTTTATATTTACATATTCTTAGATTTATCCGAGCATTTCTCCATAGATTTTATTATAGCACTTCTAAATCCACTGTTTTCTAATTCAATTACAGCTTCTATTGTAGTACCACCAGGAGAGCATACCATATCTTTCAGTTCTGCGGGATGTTTTCCTGTTTCTAATGCTAATTTTGCTGAACCTAATATACTTTGCTCTGCCATTTTATATGCTTTATTTCTAGGTATACCAAGCTTTACAGCAGCATCTGCCATAGCCTCTATAAACATGAATACATATGCTGGGGATGAGCCGCATAAAGCTATAAATGCATCAAAATATTTTTCTTCTAAAATTTCATATTTACCAAAATTTTCAAACAAAGCGCATATAATTTCTAAATCCTTTTGTTCAATATTAGAATTAGGACATATTGCTGACATTCCCTCTCCAACTAATGCAGGTGTATTTGGCATAGTTCTTATAATTTTATACTCCTTATCTAACCATGATTCCATATCTTCTAATGTTATTCCAGCAGCTATAGAAATTATTACGGCATCACTTTTTATATGACTTTCTAATTCTTTTAAAATTTGCTTATATAGATTAGGTTTTACAGCTAAGAATAATATTTCTGCTACTTTTGCTACCTCTACATTATCAAGTACACAATTTACTTTAAATTCATTTATTATATTAACTCTTGATTCTTCACTTTTAGTTGATATAATAATGTTTTCCTTATTTATATTTGTTGAAGTAAGCAATCCCTTAAGCATTGCTTTTCCCATGTTTCCACAACCTATAAAACCTATACTTTTTTCCATTAACTTCACCTTCTTATAAAAATTCATTGTAAATAATTTTCTTAATTAATTATTATTTATAAAATTCCCCACTATACTCATAGGATAGCTTTTATTTAAATTCGCAAACTATTTATGAGGAGGGATAGTTATGAAAAATAATTTATTGCTCACAGATATAGAAAATAAAATAGATAATTTATTAGAGTTTAATCCTTTAATTGAAGATACAAAACCTATCATTAAATTAATAAATAAAGATAAATTTTATGATATTTATATTTCTCTTCGAGGTTTAACTAAGGAAGAAATTTTAATAAAATATGTAAATAACTTTCTTATTTTAAATCTCTCCTTAAAAAATAAATATAATAATAAAGTGAATTTTAAAAGAGCCTTTTACCTAAAAAATGTAGATATAGACAGAACAGAAAATATAGTTTGCGCTAATTTAATTTACTTTAAAATTCCTAAAAGTTAAAAATTGAAATTAAATTATTTTTAATTCTTCATTTTTAAATGGCTGTCTTTTTGACAGCCATTTATTCTTTATAAACTAATTCTAAATTAGCAAATTTACTATGTGCACCTATCCATGCCATTTTTACTGTCCCAACTGGGCCATTTCTTTGCTTGGCAATTATACATTCTCCTATATTTTTTTCTTCTGTTTCCTTATTGTAATATTCATCTCTATATAAGAACATAACAACGTCAGCATCCTGTTCTATTGATCCTGATTCTCTTAAGTCAGAAAGCATAGGTCTATGATCAGCTCTTTGCTCTGGCGCACGTGATAATTGAGATAAAGCAATTACAGGACATTCCATTTCCTTTGCTAATGCTTTTATAGATCTCGATATCTCTGAGACTTCTTGTTGTCTACTTTCACTTCCAGAACTACCACTCATAAGTTGTAAGTAGTCTATAAGAATCATATCTATACCATGTTCCATTTTAATTTTTCTACATTTAGATCTCATTTCCATTACACTTAAACCAGCTGTATCATCAATATAAATTTTAGCTTTTGATAAAGGTCCCGTTGCTCTTGCTATTCTTTCCCAATCATCGTCATCTAAATTACCAGTTCTAAGCTTTAGCATATCTACATTTGCTTCTGAACACAATAATTTATACGCCAACTGTTCCTTTGACATTTCCAGAGAAAATATAACTACACTTTTTCCTTCTCTTAAAGCTGCATTTTCAGCTATATTTAATGAAAATGTAGTTTTCCCCATAGATGGTCTTGCTGCAATAAGTACCATATCACCCTTTTGAAATCCTGATGTCTTTGCATCTAAATCTCTTATACCTGAACCAACACCTGTTATTGAGCCTTTATTATTAAATAGCCTTTCAATTTCTAAGAATCCTCTTTCTAGAACATTTGATAAAGCTTCATAATCATTTGATCCTTGTTTTTCTGCCAAATCAAAAATCTTTTTTTGTGCAAAATCTAACACATCATCCACTTTATTCTGTTTATTATAACTTTCTTCTATAATAGACGTAGATGATTTTATTAATTTTCTTAATAAAGATTTATCCTCTACTATTTTTATGTACGCCTCTAGATTAGCTGTAGTGATTACAGATGAACTTATTTCTGATATATATGTTACTCCACCAGCCTTATCTAACATATCTGTAGATTTTAAATATTCTAATAAGGTTACAAGGTCAACAGCCATATCCTGTGAAAACATTTCTCTAATGGCCTTAAATATAACCTTATGCCCATCTCTATAAAAATCTTCTTCATTTAATTTTTCTAAAGACTTAGCAATAGCACTTTTATCTATTATCATAGAACCAATTACAGATTGTTCTGCTTCTAAACTTTGAGGTAAACTCCTCATCATTGGTGCCTCCATATGTAACCTCCTTCCTCTTTTTAATATTATACATTATTATATCAAAGTTTTGTATTATTAAAAATAAAATTAAGCTTCCAAAAGGAAGCTTAATTTTATTTTTTAAAATACTATCTTCATTAGCTCTTCTATATTATCTATTGCTTTTACTTCTATATCACTTAAATCTAATGGAATTTCCTTTTCATTTGCTTTAGGAATAACTGCTAGCTTTATTCCCTTTCTTCTTGCTCCATATATCTTTTCAAATATTCCACCTACTGGTTTTATATTTCCTCTTAGCGATATTTCTCCTGTTATTGCTACATCTTGTCTTATAGGTTTTTCTAATAATGCACTTATTATTGCGATGGTAATTGCTGCTCCTGCTGATGGACCATCTATTCTTCCACCGCCAACAACATTTACATGTATATCATAATCCTTTATATCCTTATCAGTTATTCGCCTAATTACTGATGCAGCATTAAATACAGAGTCTTTTGCCATTGATCCTGCAGTATCATTAAATTTTATAGTTCCCATTCCTGGTTTCTTTGATTCAAAAGCAACTGCTTCTATTTCCAATGTTGATCCTATAAAGCCACTTACACCTAATCCATAAATATGCCCAACTTCATATTTATCCATATCTTCTATTATTTCATAAGGCACATATCTTCCTATAGAAATAACTTCTTCTACATCCTTAAGCTTAATTATATTATCATTTTCTTTTTTTGATGTATATAATGAATATCCATATGCATCCGCTAGTATATTAACAGCCTTTCTACCTTCTATAGTATATTGGCTTATAAATTCTGGAATACCATCTTCTAATATAACATTTAACTTTTTAGCAGCATTTTCAATTATACCTTTAATATCACTAGATGATAATGGTTCAAAGTAAACTTCAGTACATCTTGATCTTAAAGCTGGATTAATCTTACCTGGTTCCCTTGTGGTTGCTCCAATTAAAACAAAATCTGCTGGTGCTCCTTTTTCAAAAAGGTACTTTATATATTCGGGAGTATTTTCATCATCAGGATCATAATATGAAGATGAATATTCTACTCTTTTATCTTCTAATACCTTTAATAATTTATTTTGAAGAATTTCATCTAATTCACCAATTTCATCTATAAACAACACTCCACCATGAGCCTCTGTTACTAAACCTGTTTTAGGCTCTGGTACACCTATTTCGGCTAAATCCTTCTTGCTACCTTGATATATAGGATCATGAACAGAACCTAGAAGAGGATTTGTTATTTCTCTTGGGTCCCATCTTAATGTTGTTCCATCAACTTCAACAAATTTAGAATCCCCATCAAAAGGAGTAAACTGTAACTTCTTTGCTTCTTCTAATGCTAATCTAGCTGCTGAAGTTTTTCCTACCCCTGGTGGTCCATATAAAATTATATGTTGAGGGTATGGTGAGGACATTTTTGATATTAAAGATTTTATTGCTCTCTCCTGACCAACTATCTCCTCAAATGTTTCAGGCCTTAAAAGACTCATCACGTTCTTATTAATCTTTTTTGAATCTAAACTTTCCAATCTTTCTAGCTTTTTAGTAGTTTTAGCACTTTCAGGCCCTTTTTGCTTTTTTATTATAGATAACTTAATATCATCCATAAATTTATCTTGTCTTTCTTGAAGTGCCTTCTCAACTTGTGTTTCAACTTTATTTTGAACATACTTTCTAGCTATATTTTCTGATATATAATAAATTGTATCTTCTAATACACCTCTTAATTCCTCTTCATTAGGTACAATTTTTACACCTTTCCCATCTGAAGCAATCACATTTACTGCATATACTCTTTCACATATATTAGTGGAATTTGCGTATTTTTGAAGCTTAAATCTTACTATTCTTGCTCTTACAGCTCCTTCGTCTAATACATTATTTAATATTTGATTTATAACATTTACTTGTGCATCTAAAGATAGTTCACTATCTAATATACTTTCTATATTTGTTTCGTCATAAGTCTTCAAACTTAGTCCTCCTTATGATTGCTGTACAATAACTTTAATCTTTGTTGATACTTCTGGATATAGTTTTAATTCTACATCATAAGATCCAGCAATCTTTATTGTATCCATAACTATTTTTTTCTTATCTATTGATAAGTTAAATTTCTTATTTATTAATTCAGCTACATCTTTACTTGTTATTGCACCAAATAATCTTCCACTCTCTCCGCTTTTAGCCTCAATCTTTATTTCTTTTCCTTTTAATTCAGAAGCCAATTTTTGAGCTGCTTCAATCTCTGCTAATTTTTTCTTTCTTTCATTTTCTTTTTTAGTATTTAATATATGAATATTATTATTATTTGCTTCTTCAGCTAATTTCCTTGGAAATAAAAAGTTTCTTGCATATCCATCTGATATATCAACAACGTCTCCCTTTTTTCCTAACTTTTTAACATCTTGTAATAAAATTACTTTCATGTTATTCACCCACCTTTAAATTTTTTTCTATTGATTGTTTTAATATTTTCATAGCACTCTCTATTGATATATTATTTAATTGAGCTCCTGCCATATTCATATGGCCTCCACCACCTATAGCTTCTAGTATAACTTGAACATTAACTTCTCCAATTGATCTACCACTAATAATTACATTATTATTAATTTCTGCTAATACAAAGCAAACATTTATTCCTGATATATTTAATAATTCATCAGCTGCTTTAGCTGCCATAAAGCTCTTTTTTATTCTTTTAGGTGCAACTGCAATAGCTATACCCTTCTTTACTTCTGCTGATTTTATCGTATCTGCTATTATTAAATAATCTTCAAGATCATCCATAAACATTTTTTTAACTTCAATTGTATCAGCTCCGAGACCTCTTAAAAATGAAGCTGCATCAAAGGTTCTAACACCTGCTTTAAATGAAAATCCCTTTGTATCCATGAATATTCCAGCTAATAATCCTTCTGATTCTAATCTTGATAAGTTAGGCTTTTGAACCATATACTGGATGACCTCTGTAACCATTTCAGATGTGGATGATGCATAAACTTCTATATAATTTAATATTGCACCTTCTACCATATCTGGACTTCTTCTATGATGATCTATTATTATTTTTCTCTGAGATTTTTCTACTATATTTAAATCTAATACATAACCTTTATTATGAACATCTACTATTATTAGTAGTGTCTTTTCATTTATTTGTTCGTATGCTTCTTCTGTAGATATAAATAAATTATCATATCTAGGATCTTTTTTTAACTTTGACAGGAAATAATCAATTGCAGTAGTTTCATTACCCAATATAATATTGCATGGCTTACCTAATTGTTTTACTACTGATGATATCCCCACAGATGAACCAAAACAATCCATGTCGGGATTTTTGTGACCTAGAATAAAAACATTACTACTTTCATATATTAACTCTTTTAATGAATGAGATATAACTCTTGCTCTTACTCTTGTTCTTTTTTCTATTTCCCTTGTATTACCACCAAATATCTTTATCTTCTCGTTGCTTTTTACAACAACCTGATCTCCGCCTCTTCCTAATGCTAACTCTTTTGCTGTAACTGCAAAAGTATTATTTTCAAGAGGACAGGTTCCGCCTCTTCCAACTCCAATACTTAAGGTTACTTCAAATTTATTTCCTCTATCAATTTTAGATATATCCTCTAATATAGAAAATTTATTATTTATTTCTTCATCTATATATCTATCTTGTACTGAAAGAACATATTTATTAGAGTCATATTTTGTTATCATAGCTTTAAGTCTTTGAGCATATAAGTTTATTGTTTTTTCTATTTCTGCGACAAGCATAGGCCTATCACTATCTATGGTAGTTTCTAAAGCTTCTGCTAAATTATCTACTTCTATAAGCATTATACTTTCTTTAGTATTTTCTATATTTTTTAAATTACTTATGTCATTAAAATAAACTATATATATTTCTTCATTTAAATCATACTTTTCTACTTTACTAGCATATACTTTATATAGAGAATCTAATATTTTTATTTTTTGATGTAAATCTTTATCACATGTCAGTAATCTGGATAAATTTAATCCTCTTGCTATACTAACTACATTTAACCCTATAGGATTTTCATTTAATATAAACTTTTGAAATTCTCTATTGCACCAAAAAATTTCACCTGATTCTTTTATTAATGCTACTGGAAATATTAAATTTAAAATATTTTTATTTATTTCATTATCAATACTTTCCTTGATTTTTTCAATAGAATCTTCACTTTTTTCTCTAACCATATATTCACTTACATTAAATATGATAAATATTATAAGTAATATTGTCCCTAAAAGAGTACTTTTTATATAGTAAAATCCTAAACAAGCTCCTACAAATATAAGTGGTGTAATTATAGGCATAAAATCCTTAAGCCTTTTTCTAATTAAATCTTTCCATATCATAAAATTAATGGTGCTCCTTTAAATGTATTTGAAGCTTACTTAAACTTCTTCCATCCTTTTCATATTCATGTCCTTCAGCTATACCAACTTGTAATTTCTTTTTCATATCATCATCTACATCTTGACATGAATATCCTAATTTTTGCGCTAATACATATAATACAAGTATTGCACCTGATATACAATTTAAAATTGCGTTTTGAGCTACGTTGCTCCCTTTAGTAAGCAAATGATAGAACTCACCTATTATACATAATAAATTTGCTTTTAATTTTTCTATCATTTTTATATTAGCCATTATATTTAACTCATCTCTCTTCACCCTACTCACCCCTATACTAATACCCTGTATATATATTTTAATTATAATTTTATTTTATTGCAACAAATTATCATTTATTTTACAAATTTTGTAAGTAGTTGTTTTGCTTTGTATAATAAAAAACCCCTGATACGTCAGGGGCTTTTCTATATTACTCAGTTGTGAATGGTAATAATGCTATATTTCTTGATCTCTTTATAGCAGTTGTTAATTCTCTTTGGTGCTTAGCGCAAGTTCCAGAAATTCTTCTTGGTAATATCTTACCTCTTTCTGTTACGAACTTTCTTAGCTTAGTAATATCTTTATAATCTATTGCTTCAGCCTTTTCTACACAAAAAGCACATACTTTTCTCTTAGATCTTCTCATTTTTCCAGATCTCTTCATGTCTTTCATGCTAATTCCCTCCTTTTTATTAGACTATTAGAAAGGCATATCTCCATCATCTACCGGAGTCATGTCTTCCTCAAAATTCATTCCACCAAAATTACTTGATGAATTTGAATAATCAGAACCTGTATTTGAAGAGCCATATCCATTGTTATATGAATTTTGATCTCTTCCAGCACCACCATTGTTACCTGATCCAATAAACTCAAATGAATCTACAACTACATCAGTTGTATATCTTTTAGTTCCATCTTTAGCATCATAACTTCCTGTTCTAATGCTACCTGTAACTGCTAGTTGTCTGCCCTTTGTAAGATATTGTGCTATTGTTTCACCAGTTTTACCAAAAGCTATACAATTGATAAAATCAGTTTCGTCCTTTTTGAAAGGTCTTGTTACTGCTAAAGAAAATCTTGTTACAGCAGTACCACTACCAGCAGCAAAATTAAGCTCTGGATCTTTTGTTAGTCTTCCAATAAGTATAACCTTATTCATGACAATATCACCTCTTACGCTTCTTGTTTAACTATTATGTGTCTTAAAACACCATCAGTAATTCTGAATATTCTGTCTAATTCTTTAGGTAGTTCTGAATCAGCATTAAAGTTGATTAATGTATAGAAACCTTCGTTAACTTTTGCGATTTCGTAAGCAAGCTTTCTTCTACCCCAAACGTCAACATTTTCTATAGTTCCTCCACCGTTTTCTATTACACCCTTAAATTTTTCGATAGCAGCTTTGCAAGCTTCTTCGTCTAATGATGGGTGTAGTATGAATATAGTTTCGTACTTTCTCATCATTTTCACCTCCTCCCCTCGGACATTGGCTGTGCTTTACACAGCAGGGATTACAATTTAATATTGTATCATTATTCATTTTTTTTTGCAAGTTTAAATTAAAATTACTATAAATTTACTACCTTTTTAGCATCCTTTTGAAATTTGCTTCTTGGTAACATTATTATTCTTCCACATCCAGTACATTTTATTTTAATATCTGCTCCAAGCCTTATAACTTCAAATTGTTTACTTCCACATGGGTGCTGCTTCTTCATTTCTACTATATCACCTAAATCAAAAGTCTCTATCATTATTAAACCTCCAACCTTTTAATTCAATTTAATTTACTATCTTCCATTTACTATTTGAGTCTTTGGATATGGTATTTCTACTCCTGCTGCATCTAAAGCTTTTTTTATTTCTTTTCTTAGTTCTCTTTCCATCTTCCATTGAGATAACGGCCTAGACTTTCCAACTACTCTTATCGTAACACTTGATGCATTTAAAGATATCACACCTAAAACTTCAATATCTTCAGTAATTTCCTCTTTATTATTTTCTTTAAACTTTTCACACGTATTTTCAATTAACTTAATTGTATTATCTACATCTTCTTCATATGCAATTTCTATATCTACCATAAATCTCATATTTCCTCTTGAATGATTAGTAACCTCTAAAACACCTCCATTTGGTAATACATGAATATCTCCACTAAAATCTTTTAGTACTGTTGACCTAATCCCTATATTTTCAACAACACCACTGTAAGCACCTATCGTTACATAATCTCCAACTCCATATTGATCTTCAAATAGTATAAAAAAACCATTAATTATATCCTTCACCAGACTTTGTGCTCCTATACCAATAACAAATCCTACAGCACTTAAAACAGCCGCTGAAACCTTAAAGGTCTTTCCTATTACTATTGCTCCTGCTGAAAAATATACTATATATTTTAATGAACTTTTAAGAATAGCTCCTACTGTAATAGCTTTTTGACTATTCATTGAAAAACTAAGTTTACTTTTTATTTGATTTTTTACAAATTTATCAATTATTTTATTTCCTATTTTTATTGCTAAGTACATTACTATAATTAAAAATATTATACTTATTGTTCTATTTAATATTAGCTCTGCAATACTTATAGTACTCTCCCAAGCCTTTTCCCAATCTACATTCAATATAATCTTACCATTATCACCTATTTTAGGACTTAGTATATTAGCAACTAAATTATGCATAAATCACCTCTAAAAATATTAAATAACTTCTTTAAAGCCATCTTTTTCCTTTATATATATGTCTTTATATTTTATTATATTTTTTAATATAATATAATCTATGTATTTTTTTTCTTCTATTCTGATGCAAATTCCACAACTTTGAGTTATTGCAGTAGGCGTAGGCATCATTTTAAAAATCATGCCTTCTTGCTTTAAAATCTTTTCTGCTGTCATTGCATCAAGTGTATTTTTAAAAACTATAATATAATAATTCATAAAATCCCTCCATAGGTTAATAATTTACTTTAATTATATTATATATATGTTTTAATTAAGAATCTATATTATTGATATATAAGTATTTAAAGAAATTTAAATACTTATATATCAATTGAAACTTTATGTTTTTGAAAGAATATATTAATTTATATATATGTTTTACTTAATAATTAATATAGTGTAATAATTAATAAAAGTACAAAGTAATAAATTTACAAATCTATTTATTACTTTGTAAATAATATGAAAATATTTTATAATTTCAATATAAGTATTATATATTTAAACTAAAAGGAGTAACCTATGAGTATTTATTTAGATAACGCAAGTACAACTTTTCCTAAACCAGAAAGCGTTCCAAAAGCAATATATAACTTTTTAACGAATGTTGGAGGAAACCCTGGTCGCTCTAATCATGATAATGCCTTGCAAACAAATAGGATACTAGTTGAATCAAGAGAGGCTATAGCTCAATTTTTTAATTATAAATCAATAGAAAATGTAATTTTTACAAGCAATATTACTACTTCTCTTAATATTTTAATAAATAGTTCTCTTTCTTTAGGTGATCATGTTATAACATCTTCTATGGAGCATAATTCTGTATTAAGACCTTTATTTAACCTAAAAAATCAAGGTTTAATAGAATTAGATATAGTTTATGCAAATAAATTTGGATTTATATCTACTGAAGACTTAAAAAATACAATAAAATCTAACACAAAGATGATCGTAATTAATCATGCTTCTAATGTAATCGGTAATATTCAACCTATAAAAGAAATTGGTGATATATGTAAAAATAATAATATATTCTTTGTGCTAGATACTGCTCAAAGTGCAGGTGTATTAGATATTGATTTTACAAGAATTAATTTAAGTGCATTAGCTTTTACTGGTCATAAGAGTTTATTTGGACCTCAAGGTATTGGTGGTTTTATAATTGATGATAACTTAAACAAATCTTGTAATCCTTATATTTTGGGTGGAACAGGCAGCCTTTCACACTCACTAACTCAACCTGATTTTTTACCCGATAAGTTTGAATCTGGTACGCTTAATATGCCTGGTATAGTAGGTCTTATGGAAGGTATAAAATTTATACAAAGTGAAGGTATTAATACTATATATAGTAAAAATAATTTTTTAAGAAATTATTTCATCGAAAAAATCAAAAATATTAATGGTGTAATTCTTTATGATGATAAATATAATAATAACTATACTTCTTGTATTTCATTTAATATAAAAGATATGGATACTGCTGAACTATCATTTACCTTGGATAGCGACTTTGGAATAAAAAATAGATCTGGATTACATTGTGCCCCTCTCGCACACAAAACTATAGGCAGTTTCCCCTCTGGTACTGTTAGGTTAAGCCTTAGTTATTTTAATACAAAAGAAGACATGGACTATACTATAAATGCTATTAATAAAATTTCTAAATTTAAATAGTAATAATGAATAGCTACCTCTCTTATTGTCAATAATTTCAATAAGAGAGGTGTTTTTATGAATGATATAATTAAGATAGACTCACTATTACCTAATTCTTATGTAGAAGTTAAAAATTACTTATACAATAACTTAAAAGATATAGTTTTTTCAAATAGAGATATAATTTTTGTCTGCATCGGTACTGATAGGTGTACTGGTGATTCCTTAGGACCATTAGTAGGATATAAATTAAAGAACATTTCTCAAAATAAGATTCATATTTATGGTTCTTTAGAAAATCCTGTTCACTCTAAAAATATAACTAATATAATTAATAAAATTAATTGTAACTTTAATAATCCATATATAGTTGCTATAGACTCATGTCTTGGAAAAATAAATAATATAGGCAAGGTATTTATAGATAAAAAACCCCTTTATCCTGGTTTAGCTGTAAATAAAAATCTACCTCCTATTGGTGATTTAAGTATAACTGGAATTGTTAATATTGGAGGAAGTTTTGAGTTCATAGTTTTACAAAATACTAGATTATATACAGTTATGACTTTAGCTGATTGCATATCTAAAGGAATAAATCATTTTATATTGAAAGTTTCAAGAGAAATGGAATATATTAATAAACCTTCTAAAATAAATTATTTACAAAAAAATAAGAGTTTATAGCTAATCCCTATAACTCTTATTTTTTATTTATCTTTTATTTATTGCCTCATTTAAAACATAAGATTCTTCTTCTGATAATTCATATCTTGATATTCCTTTATCCACCGGCTTAGCATATGTAGTGCTATCTTGCCTTGAATAAATCCCTGTAATTAAAACTCCATCATTATATGAATCTAGTATAGCTATTGAAAAACTTAAATCACTACCTACGTCTGGAAAAGCTTTATATCTCATTATAGCTATTTTATTTACACAGCCCTTCATTTCTTCTTTTATAACTTCACATTTATTAAGAGCTTCATTTGAATTTTCTACAGCTTTATCAATTTCTTCTAATTTTAAATTTATAAGTTCTTCTAAATTTTTATTATTTACGCCTCTCATCATTTTCCTATACTTTTTTTCCATTTTATTCACTGATCTTATTAATGAAATTACTATTATGAAAAGTAATAATATTATAACTACTAAACCAATAGTAATAAATGATGAATTTTCATTTATTGTATTTAATATGCTTTCCAAATTAATACTCCTCTCTAGAATTTATAACTAGATTTTTTGAATAATTATAATGTTTCACGTGAAACATTACCTAATAATCTTTTATAAATGTTTCACGTGAAACATTTATAAATCCATTATCTCTAATATTCTTTGTAAATCCTCATTAGAATAATATTCTATTTCTATTTTTCCTTTGTTATTTTTATTACTTATATTTACTTTAGTTCCAAAATAATTTTGTAGTTTTTCAGTTACATCTTTATAATATGGATTTATCTCTCTTACTTTATCTTTTTGTTTTTTTTCTATATTTAAATATTTTATTAATTTTTCTAATTCTCTAACAGATAATTTTTCATCTATTACTTTCTGCGCTATTTCACATTGAATTTCTGGATCCTCTATAGCTAGAAGAGCTCTTCCATGCCCCTCTGTTATAACTTCATCAATTAAATATTGTTTTACTGTTTCAGAAAGATTGGTCAATCTTATTACATTACTAATTGCAACTCTTGATTTTCCTACTCTTTTGCTTAATTCTTCTTGTGTTAAATTAAACTCACTTAATAGTTTTTTATATGCCATAGCTTCTTCTATAGGATTCAAATCTTGTCTTTGAATATTTTCTATTAAAGATACTTCCAATATATCTTTTTCTGTTAACTCCATAACTATAGCAGGGACCTCTTTCAAGCCTAAAAACTTAGCTGCTCTCCATCTTCTCTCTCCAGCAACTATAATATAATAATCTCCTTTTTTATTTAATATAATAGGTTGAATTATTCCATGTTCTTTTATAGATTGTGCTAATTCAGCTATTTTTTCATTATCAAAAGATTTTCTTGGTTGTTCATCATTACTTTTAATTAAATTTAACGATATAATTGAAGTCTTATTTTCATCTTTGCTTGAATTATCATTAGGAATTAAAGCGCCTAGTCCTTTTCCTAATGCTGATTTTTTATTCATATTAATCACCTACTTATTATTGCCTATTTAAGAATTCTTTTGTTAAAGCTTTGTAAGATTCTGCACCCTTACATTTTTCATCATACAACATTATAGGTAATCCAAAACTCGGTGCTTCAGCTAATCTTATATTTCTTGATATTGTAGTTTTATAAACCTTATCATTAAAAAAGTTTTTTACTTCTTCAAAAACTTCATTACTTAAGTTAGTTCTATAATCGTACATTGTCATTACAACGCCTTCTATTTCAAGTTCCTTATTTAGTGACTTTTTAACTAATTGAATTGTATTTATAAGCTGCCCTACTCCCTCAAGTGCATAAAATTCACACTGAATTGGTATTAAGACTGATTCCACTGACGTTAAAGCATTTATAGTTAATACTCCAAGAGATGGTGGACAATCTATAAAAATAAAATCATAATCATTTTCAACTTCCTTGATCTTATTTGTTAAAATAGTTTCTCTATTTTCCTTACTTATCATTTCTACTTCAGCACCTGCTAGTTCCATTGTTGATGGAGCTATATATAAGTTTTGTACTAACTCACTTTTTAAAATTACTTCTCTTAGCGAAGTTTCAGAAGTTAATACATCATACATTGAAAATTCTAGATTTCTTTTATCTAGACCTAATCCGCTTGTTGTATTGCCTTGGGGATCTATATCTATTGTTAATACTTTATAACCTTCCATAGCTAGGTATGCACATAAATTTATATTTGTAGTAGTTTTCCCTACTCCACCCTTTTGATTGAATATACAAACTTTCTTCATATAAAAGCTCTATTTTAGAGCTTCACCCCCCTTCTTATATTAATATTATATATAGTTTTAGATAATATTAAAAGATTAACATAATAAAAATTGATTAAAATAATAACTTAATTTAAATTTAGCCAAAAAAATAAGTATATTCTTACTAATTTAAAGAATATACTTATTTAAAAATTTATTTTTTGGGTATAGACACTGTAATTTGTATAAATTCATCTTCATCTTTAAATTTATACTCTGCTGGTATATTAAACTTATCAAATACTTGCTTTATAGTATTAACATATAATTTTGCTGGAAAAACACTTTTTATCTTTTTATTTTTATTATTATTTAATTCTTCTCCAGCTAATTTTAGTAACTCTTTATTAACTGCTTCTTCTGTTGATTTGACATTAAGAGAATTTTTAATTATCTTTTCTATAACTTTTAATTGTAATTCCTCATTTGGTAGAGATAATAAAGCTCTTGCGTGCCTTTCTGTTAATTTATTCTCTATACAAAGCTTTCTTACATTAGAACTAAGTTTCAATAATCTTAATTTATTAGCTATAGTTGATTGCTTTTTACCCATTCGTTTTGCTAATTCATCTTGAGTAAATTTATGATCATTTATAAGATTATAATAAGCTTCTGCCTCTTCTATAAAATTCAAATCTTCTCTTTGTAAATTTTCTAATAATGCAATTTCAGCAGATTGTGTATCTGTAATTTCTATAATATTACATGGTACATCTTCTAACTCTGCCATCCTAGCTGCTCTCCATCTTCTTTCTCCTGCAACTAGTTCAAAGTTTTCTCCTCTTCTTCTCACAGTAATTGGTTGAATTATTCCATGTTCCTTTATAGATTGAGATAACTCTTCTAATGCCTCTTCATTAAAAAATCTTCTAGGCTGATAAGTATTTGGAAATATTTTATTTACACTTATGTTAGTAATTTCTCTTTTCATATGCACCCAATCATCCCCTATTTCTCTAAATTACCATTTTATTCAATAAATTAAAAATTCTATTTTCTTGTCTAAATTCCTTCTTTTTATTCCTTATTATTATAAGACAAATTCGCTTAGTATAAATTAATTATTTACAAATCCATCTATATATCTCAGAAAAAAATTATTAATCGACTATTTTTATTAAAATATATTGTAGAATATTCTATTTTATTGGTTTTTTATTTACTGTTCCAGCTTTTCTTGGATATATTTTAGGACACTTATTTATCTTTTTTACTTCTACTATATTATGTTTTAAATCTGAGTCCTCTATATTTACTTCAATTATATCTATTAATTCTCCTCCTAGGGTAGCTATGGCCTTATTCCCCTCTTTAAGTTCCTCTTCTATTGCAGGGCCCTTTAAGGCAACAAAATATCCATTAATCTTTACATATGGTAAACATAGTTCTGATAATACTGCCATATTAGCTACAGCTCTTGATGTTGCAACATCAAATTTTTCTCTCAATTCTGGTGTTCTTGAGCCATCTTCAGCTCTTGCATGAATTGTTGTAACATTTTTCAACTCTAAAGTATCTATAACTATATTTAAAAAGTTTATTCTTTTGTTTAATGAGTCTAATAATGTTACTTCTACACTAGGATTCATTATTGCTATAGGTAATCCTGGAAATCCAGCTCCTGTTCCTACATCTATTATAGTTTTTGCCCCTTTTATTGATTTTGATTTAAAAGCCTTAATGCAATCAATAAAATGCTTTTTTATAACCTCTTCATCTTGTGTTATTGCTGTAAGATTTACTTTTTCATTCCATTCTTGAAGTAGTTTCATGTATTTTATAAATTGATTGTATTGATGCTCTGATAATTCTAATCCTACTTCTAATGATGCATCTTTCATTAATTGAAAATATTCCATGCTTTCCTCCACATAAATTTATTTCTTATGTTGATGTTCTAAATAAATTAATAAAACAGATATATCTGCTGGTGATACTCCTGAAATTCTTGACGCTTGCCCTATACTTATAGGTCTTACATTAGATAATTTCTGAATAGCTTCAGTTCTTAACCCTTTAACATCTTTATAATCTAAATCTTCAGGAATTAATTTTTTTTCAAATTTCTTAAATTGTTTAACTTGCTCTAATTGACTTTCTATATATCCTTCATATTTAGTAATTATATTTATTTGTTCTCCTATGTCATCCTTATATTCTGGTCTATCTATATCTAAATCCTTTAAAATAAAATAATCTAATTCAGGTCTCTTAATAAGTTCATAAAAACTAATTGGTTTTTTAAGCTCAGTAGATCCTAAAGAAATCAAAAAGTCATTTACTTCTTTTTTATTAGTTATTTGTAAACTTTTTAATCTCTCTATTTCACTTTCTATACTATTTTTTCTTTTTAGGAACTTTTGATATCTTGCCTCTGTTGCAAGACCTACATTATATCCTATTTCAGTTAGTCTAAAATCTGCATTGTCTTGTCTTAATAATAACCTATATTCAGCTCTTGAAGTCATCATTCTATATGGCTCATTAGTACCCTTGGTAACTAAATCATCAATGAGAACTCCTATATATCCATCAGATCTTGTTAATATCATAGGCTCTTTATCTTTAATCTTTAAAGCTGCATTTATTCCTGCTACTATGCCTTGCGCAGCAGCCTCTTCATATCCTGAACTACCATTTAGCTGTCCTGCTCCATATAATCCATCAAAATCTTTAAATTCTAGTGTTGGTTTTAATTGAGTTGGATCAATTGAATCATATTCTATTGCATATGCTGTTCTCATTATTTCTACATTCTCTAAGCCTGGCACAGTTTTTAACATTTGTATTTGTACATCCTCTGGAAGTGATGAAGACATTCCTCCGATATACATTTCTTCAGTATCTTCGCCTTCGGGCTCTATAAATAACTGATGTCTTTCCCTATCTGGGAATCTCATAACTTTATCTTCTATTGATGGGCAATATCTAGGCCCTACTCCCTCAATTAATCCATTATACATTGGTGATCTTGAAATATTTTCTCTAATTACATCATGAGTTTCTTCGCTTGTATAAGTTAACCAACAAGATACTTGTTCTCTTGAGATATCTCCACTTATAAATGAAAATGGAATTATTTTTTCATCACCTGGTTGTTCTATCATTTTTGAAAAATCTACTGATTTCTTATTTATTCTTGCTGGAGTACCTGTTTTAAATCTTCTTAATGATATTCCTAAATCTATTAATGATTGTGATAATTCATTTGCTGCTGATAATCCATTAGGGCCACTATTATATGTTACATCACCTATTATTATTCTAGCTCTTAAATAAGTCCCAGTTGTTAATATAACTGCTTTGCAACTAAAATATCCACCATTTTTAGTTAGAACTCCTCTAACTTTTCCATCTATAACATCTACTTCTATAACTTCAAGTTGTCTTAAACTAAGATTCTCTTGATTTTCTAAAACATTTTTCATTCTACTTTGGTATTTTTTCTTATCTGCCTGAGCTCTTAATGAATGAACTGCTGGTCCCTTTGATGTATTAAGCATTCTTGATTGTATATATGTATTATCTATATTAATTCCCATTTCTCCGCCCAAAGCATCAATTTCTCTTACTAAATGACCTTTTGCAGTTCCTCCTATATTAGGATTACACGGCATCATAGCTACAGAATCGAGATTAGTAGTACAAATCAATGTTTTTAATCCCATTCTCGCTGTTGATAATGCCGCTTCACATCCTGCATGACCGGCCCCTACGACTACTACATCGTATTCTCCCGCATTATATTTCATCTTTATTTCTCCTACTTTCCACAACAAAATTCCTTAAATATTTTATTAACTAAATCCTCTTCCAATTCAGAACCTGTAATTTCTCCTAATGCTTTTAATGCTGCAGTAACATATATAGAAATTAAATCAAGAAACTCATTATTCTTAACTCTTATAAGCGCATTATCACAATTTTCCTTGGCTCTTATTAATGCTTGCTTATGTCGTGAATTGGATATGATTAAGCTTTCGCTATCTATTTTACCATTAAAGAACATATTCTTAATCTCATTTTTTAATCCATCTATCCCAATATCTTCTTTAGCTGAAATTTTTATTATATTTTTAAAATCCGATAATATTGTATTATCTAATTTATTTTCTAAATCAATTTTATTTAATAAAATTATTGATTTTTTATCTTTTATAGTTCCTATTATTTCAATATCTTCTTTATCTAAACTTCTAGATGAATCTAATACTAATAAAACTAAATCTGCTTCATTTATCTTTTCTCTGGATTTTTCAACCCCAATTTTTTCAACTATATCTTCTGTATCTCTTATTCCTGCTGTGTCTATAATTTTTACTGGTATTCCATCTAAATTTATATATTCTTCTATCACATCTCTAGTTGTACCAGCAATATCTGTAACTATAGCTCTCTTTTCCTTTAAAAGTACATTCAATAAAGATGATTTTCCAACATTAGGTTTACCTACTATAGCTAAACTTAATCCGTCTCTTATTATTCTTCCTTCATCAGCTCCCTTTAAAAGCTTATTTATAATTTCATAAGCTTCCTCAAGACTCTCTTTAACTCTTATAGGAATAGCTGGGTCAACTTCTTCATCATCCTCCGTGAAGTCAACAGCATATTCTATTAAAGCTAAAACATTTAATAAATATTCTCTAAGCTTATTTATTTTTTGTGATAGAGATCCCGTACTTTGCATCAATGCAGATTTCATTGCTAATTCTGTTTTAGCTGTTATTAAATCCATAACTGCTTCTGCTTGCGATAAATCTATACGCCCATTTAAAAAGGCTCTCTTTGTAAATTCACCTGGCTCAGCAAGTCTTGCTCCTGCCTTGATTGTCATCTCTAAAACCTTATTTGTTGATGTGACTCCACCATGACAATTTATTTCCACAGTATCTTCAGCCGTAAAACTTTTTGGCCCTTTCATATAACTTATTATTACTTCATCTATTAAATCCTTTGTATCTATATCAACTATATGACCATATTTCATAGTATAAGTCTTCATATCTCTTATATCTTTTCCGTTCTTGGCATTAAATATCTTAGATACTATATCTAAAGCTTTATCTCCTGATACTCTTATAATAGCAATTCCACCTTCTCCAATTGCTGTTGATATAGCACAAATTGTATCAAATTCTTTCATGTCTATCCTCCTTATAAAAAAATCCATTGTGGATTTTTACTTTATTTATTCATTAGCAAAATTTAATTATCATTATTTATATTATATCCCAAATTAACTAATATTCATTTTACAAAACTATTGAAATTAAGTCAAAAAAATAAAGGGTAGGAAAGCCAATTGGCCTCCATACCCATTTACTTCTTTATGTCTACAACAATTCTTCTGTGAGGCTCATCACCTTCACTAAATGTATATACATATTCATTATCTTGTAAAGCAGAATGTATTACTCTTCTTTCATAAGGATTCATTGGTTCTAGTTTATAAGGTCTTCTAGTTTTTCTAACTTTATATGCAGTTTTTTCTGCAACTCTTTTTAAGGTTTCTTCTCTTTTTTTTCTGTAATTTTCAGTATCTAAAACTACTTTTTTATAAGGAATATCGTGTTCTTTATTAACAACTAATGATGATAAGTATTGTAAGGAGTCTAATGTCTCTCCTCTATATCCAATTATTAAACCCATCTTTGGACCATTTAAGTCTATATAAATAACATCATCAACTTCTCTAATTTTTATTTCTGATTGTACTCTCATATTATCAAGAATAGATCTTAAAAATACTCTTACTTCTTCCTTATAATCTCTTTTGACTTTTACTAATATTTTAGCAGGTTTTGTCCCTATAATATTCAAAAATCCTTTAGAGCCTTCATCTAGAACCTCATATTCAATTTTATCCTCTGTGAGCTTCAATTCTTTTAATGCATTATTTAATGCTTCATTTATGGTTTTACCTGTCATTTCTAATATTTTCATACCCTATTCACCACCTAGTAAATACTAAATATAATAAATCTTAATTTTTTTTCTTAGTCTTTGGCGTTGCTTTTTTGGCATTTTGAATAGTCTTTAAGTTTGCCTCTTCCTCTTTAGCTTCTTTTTTCTTTTTATATGGTAAATAATTTAAGAAGTAAGTTTGTGCTAATTGAATAGATCCACCAATTATCCAGTAGATAACTAGAATTGAGCTAAAGTTAATTGCCATTACTCCCATCATACCTGCCATCATAATATTCATACTTCCCATATTCATAGGACTATTATCATTTTTAGGCATTGACTTAGTTAAAAGTAAACTTGGTAAATATGTGCTTAAAAATGCTAATACAGGTAATACGAAATATCTATCTTTTTTAAATACATCCACTATCCATAAAAATGATGGATTTACTACTGAGCCTTTGTCTATATTCATAAATACATAATATAAGGCAAATAATATTGGTAATGGTAATAATGTTGGAAGACAACCTCCAAACATACTTACATTATTTTCTTTCATACATTTTGAATATTCAGCTTGCATCTTTTGGGGATCATTTGCATATTTCTTTTGTATTGCATTTAATTCAGGTTGAATTTCCTGCATCCTCGCATTTGATCTGTTAGCTTTTATATTTAATGGAAGTATTAACAATCTAATTATTAAAGTAAATATTGTAATTGTTAGTACATATGAAGCACCACTTGGTTCCATGTTAAATACTGATAAAATAAAACCATGAAGTCCATCAAATATAATAGTCAAGAAATTTGTTATTGGTTGTAAGAATTTCATCATCTTTTATGCCTAACCTCCTTATTTTACAGGATCATACCCACCCTTTGCGAATGGATGACACCTTAGAATTCTCTTTATAGCTAAAAAACCACCCTTTATTGCCCCATATTTATTAATAGCATCTATTGCATATTGAGAACATGTAGGAACATAAATACATGTTGGTGGTCTCATTGGTGAGATATATTTTCTATATAAATATATAGTTTTTAGCATTACTTTTTTCATTATTTATATAATCCTGCCTTTAAAAAAAGTTTTTTCATTGATTCTTCAACATCAAAGAAACTTTTATCCTTTATAGCACTTCGTGCTACAAATACAAAATCATACCCCTTTTTAATATCTTTTTCATTTAGTCTATAGCTTTCAGTTATCAATCGTTTACTTCTACTTCGTACTACACTATTGCCTACTTTTTTACTTACAGAAATTCCTACCTTATTATAAGGAAGCTTATCCTCTGTTTTATTTTTCTTATTATTAAAAATATATAAAACTAAAAGATTATTAGCTAGCGACCTTCCCCGTCTATATACTAATTTGAATTCATTATTCTTTCTTAATCTGTACACCATTGGAACTTCTATACTCCTTTTTTTTCCGCTATTGCAGAAAAAAGGCCACTATTTGCGGCCCTTATGCTGTTAATTTTTTTCTACCTTTTTGTCTTCTTCTTTTAAGAACAGTTCTTCCTGATGAAGTTTTCATTCTCTTTCTGAATCCATGTTCCTTTTTTCTTTGTCTTTTTTTTGGTTGGTATGTCATGAACATTTCACTACACCCCCTTCGAATTCTAAATTTCTATAGTAAAAACTATAATTCCTAATTTTAAATTTACCTTATTATTATATATATATCACGATTTTATGTCAATACACTATAATTTTCAAATTCTGTTGATAAATATAAATATATTAACATATAAATTTGTGGATAACTTCTTGAATACTCTATTTAACTTATGTTATTATTAATAATGAATGTGAATAGTTTTATTTATACAACAACTTATCCACAGCTGTGGATTAAATTGTGCATAACTTGTTTGCTTTTTCTTTATTACTTATCTATTTATACCTATTTTTAGCGTAAATATTACTTTTATACCATGTTAATAATGTGTAAATTTGTACATACTTATACTGTGGATAATTTTTTTATGTTTATAACATCAACATAATTATTAACATGTGAATATTTTTATTATTAGTTATCAACAATCATTTTCATATGTTAATAACTATGTTTATACTATGTTATTAATTATTTAATAACTTTTAAAATTTTTTTTATGGAGGATATAAAATGAATAATGATCTTAAATCATTATGGGAAAAAACATTAAATATAATTAAAGGTGAAATGAGTGAAGTTAGTTTTAATACATGGATTAAAAGTTGCGAACCTATTTCTATATCTTCCAATATAATAAAAATCAGTGTGCCCAATTCCTTCACTCAAGATATATTGGAAAAAAGATATAAGGATTTGGTTGTAAATTCTATAGAAGCTGCTTGTTCTAAAGTATATAATGTAGAATTTATAGTTGCATCTGATATTCAGGAATCTGAAGATAAGGAAGAAAAAATCTCAAAGATAGATAATAAATCATCATCTATTATCGTAAACGATGAAATGTCTAGTACTTTAAATCCTAAGTACACATTTGATTCATTTGTTATTGGTAATAGTAATAGATTTGCTCATGCTGCGTCCTTGGCAGTAGCTGAATCTCCAGCTAAAGCATATAATCCCTTATTCATTTATGGTGGAGTTGGTCTTGGTAAAACTCACTTAATGCATGCTATAGGACACTATGTTTTACAAAACAATACTACTGCTAAAGTTGTATATGTTTCTTCAGAAAAATTTACTAATGAACTTATTAATGCAATAAGGGATGATAAAAATGAAGAGTTTAGAAATAAATATAGAAGTGTTGATATCTTACTTATAGATGATATCCAATTTATAGCTGGCAAAGAAAGAACTCAGGAAGAATTTTTCCATACATTTAATGAATTACATGATGCAAATAAACAAATAATTCTATCGTCTGATAGGCCACCAAAAGAAATACCAACTTTGGAAGATAGATTACGTTCTAGGTTTGAATGGGGCTTAATTGCTGATATTCAAGCACCAGACTTTGAGACTAGAATGGCTATACTAAAAAAGAAAGCTGATGTCGAGAAATTAAATGTAGCAAATGAAGTTATGGTTTATATTGCAACAAAAATTAAGTCTAATATTAGAGAACTAGAAGGAGCATTGATTAGAATAGTGGCATATTCCTCTCTTACAAATAGACCTATTACAGTGGAATTAGCAAGCGAAGCTCTTAAAGATATAATATCAAATAAACAAAATAAAAATGTAACTATAGATGTTATACAAGATGTTGTTGCTGGATATTTTAATCTTAGAATAGAAGACTTAAAATCTCAAAGAAGAACTAGAAATATAGCCTATCCAAGACAAATTGCAATGTATTTAAGTAGAAAATTAACAGATATGTCTTTACCGAAAATAGGAGAGGAATTTGGAGGAAGAGATCATACTACTGTTATACATGCATATGAGAAAATCTCTGATAGCTTAAATACTGATGAAAGTCTACAACACACAGTAAATGATATAACAAAAAAGCTAACTCAAAATTAATCAACAACTGTACATAAATATATTTAATTATTTGTGGATAACTCTTAAAAACAATATCGTCTGTTAGTACTGTGGATAAGATACGTAATTTTTGCTTCACTTATCCACACTATTTTTTTATAAACAATTTAGACAATTCAATGGTTAGGGGTACTTATTAACATACTCACAGCCCCTACTACTACTATTATTAATTTATATCTTATATATTTATCTATATCTATACATCTTATATGTATATAACTTAAGGAGGTTTTTATATGATATTTATTTGTGAAAAACAAAAAATACAAGAAGGTATATCAATAACAAGTAAGGCTATAACAGGAAAAACAACTATGCCTATATTAGAAGGAATCTATATAGATGCAAAAAAGGAAGGATTAACATTAATAGGATCTGATATGGATGTATCTATAGAAACAAAGGTTGAAGCAGATATTCTTGAGGAAGGAAAGATAGTAATAGATGCAAAGATTTTTGGAGAAATTATAAGAAAGCTACCAAATTCAGATATAAAAATAGAAACTTTAGAAAATGATATAATTCAAATTACATGTGAAAAATCAGTGTTTAACCTAGTTTACATGAATGCTGAAGATTATCCAGCTATACCAAATATAAATGAAAATTTATCAGCTGAAGTTCCTCAGAATATACTAAAAAATATGATAAAAGGAACATCTTTTGCTATAGCTCAAGACGAAACAAGACCAATACTTCAAGGAATATTATTTGAAGTGAATAATAAAAATCTAAACTTAGTAGCTTTAGATGGATATAGATTAGCTATAAGAAATGAGTTTTTAGATAATGATAATAATCTAGAAGTTGTAATACCTGGGAAAACATTAAATGAAGTTTCAAAAATATTAGAAGATATATCTGATATAGTAAAAATAACATTTACGAATAATCATATATTATTTAATTTAAATAATACAAAAATTATTTCAAGATTATTAGAAGGTAAATTTGTAAATTAT
Organism: Clostridium sp. C8; assembly: GCF_001010885.1. NCBI lineage: Bacteria > Bacillati > Bacillota > Clostridia > Eubacteriales > Clostridiaceae > Clostridium > Clostridium sp. C8. The sequence goes on from NZ_LBMX01000001.1 coordinate 28,831, forward strand.
TCGTCTTTATTACCTCAAGAGCATAAAATATTAGTTGATGTAAATAAACAACAATTACAAAATTGTATAGAGAGAGCATCTTTAATGGCTAAGGATAGTAATAGCAATTTAATAAAACTAGATGTTCAAGAGGATACAATGATAATAACATCCAATTCTCAATTGGGAAAGGTTAGGGAGGAATTGAATATAAACTTGCAAGGAGAATCTATACAAATTGCATTTAATTCTAGATATCTTTTGGATGTATTAAAAAACATGGATGATGATGAAGTTAAATTAGAAATGACATCAAGTGTTAGCCCTTGCGTAATAAAGGGTAAGAATATAGATAATTCAAAATATCTTGTTTTACCAGTAAGGCTTATAAGATAGAAAGGAGAAAATGCATAAAATATGAATAAAAATGCATTGAATTGGAAATGAATGAAGTTAAAATAAATACAGAATTTATAAAATTGGATTCCTTTTTGAAGTGGTGTGGAGTTGCATCTTTAGGATCAGAAGCGAAAATGTATATTTTAGATGAGATGGTAAAGGTTAATAATGAAATTTGTACTCAAAGAGGAAAGAAAATTAAAAAGGGTGATATAGTAGAATTCGATGGTGAAGAGTATAAAGTTATTTAAGAACTATATTGCATTTACTATTACCTTAACAATTACTTTTATTCTTTTTATATGTTATAATTAAAATAGGTGTTAAAAATGTATATTAAAAGACTTCAAATGTTAAATTATAGAAATTATAAATCTTTAAATATAACACTTGGTAAAAATGTAAATGTATTTATGGGAGATAATGCTCAAGGTAAAACCAATATTCTTGAAGCAATTTATTATTGTGCATTTTCTAAATCACACAGAACTTCCAAAGATAGAGATTTAATAAATTGGAATTCAGATAGTGCATATATAAGTTTACTTGTAGGTAAAGATAGGCTTGATAAGAATATTGATATAAATATATTAAAGGATGGGAAAAAAGCAATAAAGATAAATAAAATTAAGGTGTCTAAAATAGGAGAATTATTTGGAAACTTTAATGTTGTTATGTTTTCACCAGAAGATTTAAAGATTATAAAAGATTCACCAGGAATAAGAAGAAAATTTATAGACATGGAATTATGTCAACTAAACCCTAAATATTACTATAATTTAGTTCAATATAACAAAATTTTAAATGAACGTAATGTTATTTTAAAAAATAGGAATCTAGATAAGGAAATTTTAGATATATATGATATTCAATTAGCAAATTATGGGCATCATATAGTTATAGATAGAATTAATTATATTAATAAATTAAACTTTTATGGTAAAGATGTACATAGAGAAATATCTTCAGGAAAAGAAAATATAGAATTTAGATATATAAGTACAATAAAGGACTTGGAAAATATAAAAGTTAACTTCTATGAAACATTAAAGAAAAACAGGAAGAAAGATATTGAAAAGGGAATTACGAGCATTGGCCCTCATAGGGATGATTTTATTGTTCTTATTAATGATATAGATACAAAAAGTTTTGGATCTCAAGGACAACAAAGAAGCGCAGTTCTTACAATGAAATTTTCATCTTTAAAAATAATAAAGGAAATTACATCAGAATATCCAGTATTATTATTAGATGATGTTTTATCAGAGTTAGATTTTAATAGAAAGAGGTACATTTTAAGTACCATTGGGGAGATTCAAACTATAATAACATGTACGGGAATCGAGGATATAACTAATTATTTAGATAATACATCCAGATTATTTAAGGTCAAAGATGGAGAAATCCTAAATTAAGGGAGGAATTCTTATGTTTTTACATTTAGGAGAAAATGTAGTTGTTCCAGTCAAAGATGTGATTGGAATATTTGATTTACAAACTACAATGTATAGTTCTGACACAAGCGCTTTTTTAAGAATGGCGGAGGAAGATGGGTTTGTAGAGAGGATTTCTAAAGAAAAACCAAAATCTTTTGTTATAGCTGAAGTTAATAAAATGAGTAAAATTTACTTATCTCCAATTTCATCTTCAACTTTAACAAAAAGAACTAATATAGATTATAATCCATAATTCCAATTTTAAATCTTCATGTGATTATAATAAAATTTAATTTAAGGAGGAGATTATATTGGAAAATAACAGACAAAGTTATGATGAAAATCAAATTCAGGTTTTAGAAGGCTTAGAGGCTGTTAGAAAAAGACCTGGAATGTATATAGGAAGTACCAGTTCAAGAGGATTACATCATCTTGTTTATGAAATAGTTGATAACAGTATAGATGAAGCTTTGGCTGGGTTTTGTACAGATATATCAGTTACTATTAATGAAGATAACTCAATAACAGTAATAGATAATGGAAGAGGGATGCCTACAGGAATACATCCTAAAATGGGGAAATCAACAGTAGAAGTTATAATGACAGTTCTTCATGCCGGAGGAAAATTTGGTGGTGGAGGATACAAAGTATCAGGAGGACTTCATGGTGTTGGTGCATCAGTTGTTAATGCACTTTCAGAGTGGTGTGAAGTAACAGTGTGCAGAGAAGGTGAAATTTGGAAGCAAAAGTATTCTAGAGGAGCCGTTGTAACTGATTTATGTAAGATAGGAACAACTGATAAACAAGGAACTATGGTATCATTCAAGCCAGACACTGAAATATTTGAAGAAATAGAATATGATTTCGATATATTATCTAATAGATTAAGAGAGTTAGCATTTTTAAATAAGGGAATTAAAATTATATTAGAAGATAAAAGAGAAGAAGAAAAAGTGGAACATTATTTCTATGAAGGTGGTATAAAGGAATTTGTAGCATATCTAAATAGAAATAAGGAAGTACTACATGAGGAGCCTATTTATGTTGAAGGAGAAAGAGATGGAATAATAGCTGAAGTATCACTTCAATATAATGATAGTTATACTGAAAATCTATATTCTTTTGCTAACAATATAGATACAATAGAAGGTGGTACCCACTTGTCAGGATTTAAAACATCTTTAACAAGAGTTATAAATGATTATGGTAAAAGATTTAATCATTTAAAAGAAAATGATAAAAATTTATCTGGTGATGATATCAGAGAAGGATTAACAGCTGTAGTTTCTATAAAAATATCTGATCCTCAATTTGAAGGACAGACAAAAACAAAGCTAGGAAACTCTGAAGTTAGAGGTGTCGTGGATTCAATAGTAGGAGAAGGGGTATCTATATTTTTAGAAGAGAACCCTAATATTGGGAAAATAATAATAGAAAAGGCTTTGATGGCAGCGAGAGCAAGAGATGCAGCAAGAAAAGCAAGAGAACTAACAAGAAAATCAGTATTAGAGCGTTCATCATTACCAGGGAAATTAGCTGATTGTTCCTCCAAAGATCCTAGAGAGTGTGAAATTTATATAGTAGAGGGAGACTCTGCAGGGGGATCAGCTAAGCAAGGAAGAAATAGAAGATTCCAAGCTATATTACCATTAAGAGGTAAAATATTAAATGTTGAAAAGCAAAGATTAGATAGAATCTTAACTGCAGATTCTATAAAATCAATGGTTACAGCGTTTGGTGCTGGAATTGGTGAAGACTTCGATGAAGAAAGATTAAGATATAACAGAATAATAATAATGACAGATGCTGACGTAGATGGAGCTCATATAAGAACTTTACTGTTAACATTCTTCTTTAGATATATGAGAGGATTAATAGAAGGAGGACACGTTTATATAGCTCAGCCACCGCTTTATCAAGTAAAGAAAAATAAAAAGGAGTACTATGTTTATTCTGATTCAGAACTTGAAAAGTTATTAGGTGATATCGGTGGAAAAGATAATGCAACTAATATACAAAGATATAAAGGTCTTGGAGAAATGAATGCAACTCAATTATGGGACACAACTATGGACCCGGAAAAGAGAGTACTTTTAAAGGCAACAATAGAGGATGCGATAGCAGCTGACGAAATATTCACTATATTGATGGGGGATAAAGTAGAACCAAGAAGAGAGTTTATTCAAAAAAATGCAAAGAAAGTAAGTAACTTAGATGTTTAGTACTAAAACGAGGTGAGGTACATGAATTTAAACGAGGGAAAAGTTATTCCTATAGATATAAATAAAGAAATGAAGAGATGCTATATTGATTATGCAATGAGTGTTATTGTAGGTCGTGCATTACCTGATGTTAGAGATGGATTAAAGCCAGTTCATAGAAGAATACTACATTCTATGAATGAGCTTGGAATTACGCCGGATAAAAGTTATAGAAAATGTGCAAGAATAGTTGGAGAAGTTTTAGGTAAGTATCATCCACATGGAGATACATCAGTTTATGATGCACTAGTAAGATTAGCTCAAGATTTCTCAATGAGATATATGCTTGTTGATGGTCATGGAAACTTTGGTTCTGTAGATGGGGATAGTGCAGCAGCAATGAGATATACAGAAGCAAGAATGAATAAAATTGCATCTGAAATGCTAAGAGATATAAATAAAGATACAGTTGACTTTATACCAAACTTTGATGGTGAAGAAAGAGAACCGGTTGTATTACCATCAAGGTATCCAAATCTTTTAGTAAATGGATCATCTGGGATAGCTGTAGGTATGGCTACAAATATTCCTCCACATAACTTAGGGGAAGTAATAGATGGAACAATAATGCTTATAGATAATCCAGAAACAACATCCTTAGAATTAATGACTGTCATTAAAGGGCCTGACTTTCCTACAGGTGCTACAATTATGGGGAAATCAGGAATAAGAGCAGCATATGAGACTGGAAAAGGTAGAGTTATAGTAAGGGCAAATGCAGAAATTGAAGAAGAGAATGGAAGACATAAAATAATTGTTACAGAAATACCATATCAAGTTAACAAAGCTAAGTTAATAGAGAATATAGCTGACTTAGTAAAAGATAAAAAAATAACCGGAATATCAGACTTAAGAGATGAATCTGATAGAGAAGGTATGAGAATAGTAATAGAATTAAAGAGAGATGCTAATCCAAGTGTAGTATTAAATCTTCTATATAAGCATACAAAAATGCAAGATACATTTGGAATTATAATGTTAGCTTTAGTTAATAATGAACCATTAGTATTAAACCTTAAACAAGTATTAAGTAATTATATACAATTCCAAAAAGAAGTATTAACCAGAAGAACTGTATTTGAATTAAATAAAGCAGAAGCAAGAGCACATATACTAGAAGGTTTAAGAATAGCCCTTGATAATATTGATGAAGTTATAAAAATAATAAGATCATCTAAAACAACAGAAATAGCCAAAAATACATTAATAGATAGATTTGGATTAAGTGAAAAGCAAGCTCAGGCAATCCTAGAAATGAGATTAAGAAGATTAACAGGATTGGAAAGAGACAAAATAGAAGAAGAATTTGAAGAGTTGATGAAGTTAATAGATTATTTAAATTCTATATTAGCAAGTGAAGAAAAACTTTTATCAGTAATAAAAGAAGAGTTATTAGAAATTAAGAATAAATATAATGATCCAAGAAGGACTAAGATAGAAAAAGTAGTTAATGAAATAGATATAGAGGATCTTATACAGGAAGAAGAAGTAGTAGTTACATTAACACATTCAGGATATATAAAGAGAATATCTGCAGATACATATTCTGCACAAAGAAGAGGGGGAAGAGGAATACAAGCAATGTCTACTAAAGAAGATGACTTTGTAGAACATGTAAATATTACTTCAACCCACTCAGATGTTTTATTCTTTACGAATAAGGGAAGAGTTTATAAGCTAAGAGCATATGAAATACCTGATGCGGGAAGAACGGCTAAAGGTACTAATATAATAAATCTTATAGCAATAGAGCAAGATGAAAGAATAGAAACAGTACTTACAATAAGAGATGATGTAAGTGAAGGATTCTTATTTATGGGAACTAAGCAAGGAATAGTAAAGAAGACTCCACTTTCAGAGTTCAAGAATCTTAGAAAAAATGGATTAATAGCTATAAACCTAAGAGATGGAGATGAACTTTTAAAGGTTAAGGTTACTCGTGGAGACGCAGATATAATAATAGTTACACAAGATGGTAATGCTATTAGATTTAATGAAAAAGATGTAAGATCTATGGGCAGAACTGCATCAGGAGTAAGATCTATTAATCTAAGAGAAGATGATATTGCAGTATGTATGGATATCGCTGTAGAAGGAGAAGATTTACTTGTTATTAGTGAAAATGGTTTTGGAAAGAGAACTCCTATAACAGAATATAAGAGACAAAAAAGAGGCGGAACAGGTTTAATAACATACAAACTATCAGAGAAGACAGGTAAGGTTATAGGTGCAACTGTATGCAAGATAGATGATGAGCTTATGTTAATAAATACAAGTGGAGTAGCAATAAGAATAAATGTCTCAGGAATATCAGTTACAAGCAGATCTGCAATGGGTGTAACTCTTATGAGAACATCAGAAGAGGAAAAAATAGCAGCAATTGCTAAAATATCAGGAACTGGTGAGGATAAAGAAGATCAAATAACTATAGATGAAAATAGAATAGATGATGAAATAAAGAGTGAAATAGCAGTGGTAGATGATTCAGATAATAGTTTAAAGGATTTATTAGATATATCAGAAGACGAAGAATCAAAAGATGATGAATAAATGAGAAACCATAAGTAGATATAAAGATTTAAAAATGATAAATTGCAATTATCAATATATAGGTAATTGCAATTTTTTTATATGAATAAATTAAAAAAGAATAAAAAATAATAGAAATAAGCTATATTATAACGTAATCTTATCCAGGCGTATCAATAATAGTATAAACTAAAAAAAAATAGAAAAATGGAGTAAATAAAAAATAAATTTGAAAAATAAATACATATATATATAACTATATTAAATTTAAATGATAAGATAGATTCTGTCGCTAAGATATGTGACAAAATAAGTCAAAAAAACTTTTAAGAAAAGTTGTTGACAAAAAGAAAAACAAATGATAAGATAATGAAGTCGCTTGAGAGCGATGAAGAAAATGGTCTTTGAAAATTGAACAGAATATAAGTTAAGTAAAATAAACCAGCAATTCTTTTAGGAGTCTTAAAACTAAGACTCAAAGTAATTTGAGACAGATTAAACTTTTTATTGAGAGTTTGATCCTGGCTCAGGACGAACGGTTGCGGCGTGCCTTACACCTGGAAGTCGGG
>NZ_LBMX01000002.1:0-9827 GCF_001010885.1 Clostridium sp. C8
GAGAGTAGAACGTTGCCAGGTAACATGGATCTTTAGCTCAGTTGGTTAGAGCAACCGGCTCATAACCGGTCGGCCCGGGGTTCGAGTCCCTGAAGGTCCACCATATTTGGGGGTATAGCTCAGTTGGGAGAGCACTTGCCTTGCACGCAAGGGGTCAAGGGTTCGAATCCCTTTACCTCCACCAAAGAAGTTATGTTATCATAGCTTCTTTTTTTTATTAAAATTTTAGGTTATTAGTCATATTATACAATTTTAAATAATAGTATGACTATGTATATATGTACCAAATGTCGAAAAAGTTTTAAAATTTTCTAAAATTTTAATTAGGAATAAGCTGAAAAATAATATATAATTAATATATGATATCAAATGTAAAAGTTTTAAGGTCTTATCCTTAGATGGGGAGTGTTGTTATGGGTAAGAAGGATGATCTAGAGCAAAGATTAATAAAATTGAAGTTAGAGAAAAGAGAGCTTGTATTAGCAGGTAAAAATACAGGCAAGATAGACGAGCTTATAAAAGAAGTAGAAGCAGCATTAAAAGAATTAAATGAATTTTGTAATAGTTAAAATATTTAATGGATCTAAATTATTAAATTTAGATCCATTTTACTTTTTAAGATATATGTATATAAAATTAATGTAAATAATAAGAATAAAGTAATATATTTAGGCATATTAAATTTGTAGAGAGATAATCTCTCTAAATAAGGAGGGTGGATTAGGAAATGATAAGAACTTTTGTATGTGAAAAAGAAGGATGTAGCGGAAATAGATTTTTTCTTGAAAGTGAAGAAGATAAATTACATTTAATTTGTGCTTATTGTAAATCTAAATATGATATTGATGTATCTACTCAAGACTTTACGATGTTGCCTAATTGTTCAAATTGTAATAATGATACATTTAAAATATTTAGAGATATAGAGAATAAAAGTATCTATGCTAAATGCTCTAAATGCGGATCTGTTCCGGAAAGAATTTATATAGACTCAGATGGAGTTCAGGTTTCATATGAAGCTAAGTTATTAAATGATATAAAACAAATAATGAATTTAGTGGAACAAAGAATATATAATTTAGAGGTAAATGTTAAAGACCTAGAAAGAGGACAGAGTATGCTAGAACAATCATTAGCATATATTAACAGATATTTGGTTGAAAAGGATTGATATTAAAACTTTATTATACAGTTATCAATATAATATGCAAAAGATTATTAACTTAATGTATAATAGTTATATATAATCATTATACATAAGGAGATGTTTATGAGTAAAAACAAAAAGATAATATCATGGATAATGCTGTTAATATGGATGAGCATAATATTTTACATGTCACATCAGCCAGGAGATATTTCTAGTGGTCAAAGTGATTTGGTTGTAAAAGCACTTAATTTTATAGGAATAGAATTAAATGAATATTTTGGTGAGCTTACTACCCTTATAGTTAGAAAAGTCGCTCACTTTTCTGAATATCTAATACTATTTTTATTAGCTTGTAATGTTAGCAAATTCTATATTAAAAATAAGAAGAATATGATATATTCAATTGTATTTGTGTTTTTATATGCATGTACTGATGAAATACATCAATATTTCATTCCTGGAAGGAGTATGTCATTTAAAGATGTATTAATAGACACATCTGGAGCCATTATTGGATATTTAGTAATAAAATTAATAAAAGCAATTAAGATTAAAAAAGATTGAGTTAGGATGTTCAGCAATGGATGTCCTTTTTTGTTTGAAATGATTAATAGTTACTTGTGGAATAATATATGGGTTTTTAAAGCAAAAAGTAAAGAAATTATAACAACTTTTAAATTTATAGTTATAAATTTAGTTACTCTTTTTATAAATAATATACTTCGATTAATATTAGTGGATAATTTAAATTTCAATGCCTCTCTTTCTCAAATAGTATCCATAATATTTACTATGAGTATAAACTTTCTAGGAAATAAATTATGAACATTTAAAAAGGAAAATATTTAAATAAATATTTATTTAAATATGATTATATACAAATAGATATGTTAAAAATTAAGATGACAGTAAGTGTAGCTATAATATCTAGATAGATACGCTTTTTGTACTTATTTTTATAATTACTGAATAAAGATAAATATAAGATAGAACAAGGATTAATAATCTGAATATTCTGGAAAATAAAAAAAGTTTATGTTATTCTATAATTAATAAAATAGATTAAAACCTGCACTTAAGATGGATTTATTAAAAATATAACCACAGATTTAAAATTTATAAACATAAGAATTTTCCAATAATGCTAATTGAAAAAAATTATTTAGATTTTAAATGAAAGGTAGGTGAATCATAATATTTAATCAAATATTATGAAGTAGTATGAAAAATTACACAATAAAAAATTTAAGAAATATTGGTCTCATTGGCCATGGAGCATCAGGAAAAACTTCACTGGTAGAAGCATTACTATTTAATACAGGAAATACTGATAGGTTAGGGAAAATAGAAGATGGAACAACAGTAACAGATTTCGATCAGGAAGAAAAAAAGAGAGGGATTTCTCTTTCAGTTTCTATAGCTCCAATAGAAGTAAATGAAACAAAAATAAATTTAGTAGATATACCTGGTTATTTTGACTTTTATGGAGAGCTAATACAAGGTATGAGAGCTGTAGATGTAGCAACTATAGTTGTATGTGGAGTATCAGGGGTTCAGGTTGGAACTGAAAAGGCATGGGATTATTGTAATAAGATAAAGTTACCAAGAACATTTTTTATAAATAAATTGGATAGAGAAAACTCAGATTTTGATAAAACATTAGCTCAGTTAAAAAAGAAGTTTGGAATAAGTGTTGTTCCAATTCAATATCCATTAGGATCGGAAGATAATTTTAGAGGCGTGATTAATGTTATATCAAGAAGAGTTAGAATTCATGATGCAAAAACCAATAAAATTCAAGAAATGGAAGTTCCAGAAGAGCTTATAGAAAAAATAGATGAATGTAAGAGAATGATTATGGAAGCAGTAGCAGAGACTAATGAAGAGCTATTAGATAAATACTTCAGTGAAGGGGAACTAAGTGATGAAGAGATTTATAATGGACTTATAGAAGGCTGTGCTAATGGAGAAATAGCACCAGTTATGTGTGGAAGTGCTTCAAAGGTTATAGGAATGAAATGTTTTTTAGAGGATGTAGTAGAATGTTTTCCATCACCTAAATATTCAATTCCCCAAAAAGCAGTATCAATGCAAAATGGTGAAGAGGTTTTCATAAAATTAGATGAAGATAAGCCGTTTTCTGCATTAGTATTCAAAACTATAGCGGATCCATTTGTTGGTAAAATATCTTTATTTAGAGTTATAACAGGAAAATTATCTAATGAAATTAATGTTATAAATAGCAATAAAGATAAACCAGAAAAGTTAGCAAATATATTCTTCATGAAGGGAAAAAACCAAATATCGACAAGAGAAGTTGTAGCAGGAGATATAGCTGCTGTTGCTAAGTTACAGTACACGGAAACAGGAGATACTTTATGTGATATAAACAATAAAATTATATATGATAAAATGAATTTCTCCAAACCATCTATGTCAATGGCAGTACTACCAAAATCCAAAGGTGATGAAGATAAAATATCTAGTTCACTTCAAAGATTATTAGAAGAAGACCCTACATTTACAATTTCAAGAGATACAGAAAATGCAGAAACGATAATATCTGGTATTGGAGAAACTCATTTGGATGTCATAGCAAGTAAATTGAAAAATAAGTTTGGAGCTGAAGTGGTTTTAAGACTTCCTAAGATACCATATAGAGAAACTATAAAGGGAATTGCAGATGTTCAAGGTAAACATAAAAAGCAATCTGGAGGACATGGACAATATGGAGATGTAAAAATAAAATTTGAACCAAGAAAAGACGGAGGAAGTGAATTAGAATTTGTAGATAACGTAGTAGGTGGAGTTGTTCCAAGAAACTTTATACCAGCAGTAGAAAAAGGTCTTAGAGAATGTATAGAAAAAGGGGTTTTAGCAGGATATCCTGTTGTTGGATTAAAAGCAACATTACATGATGGTTCATACCATCCAGTAGATTCATCTGAAATGGCTTTTAAAATGGCAACATCTATTGCATATAAAAAGGGATTAGAACAAGCAAAGTCAATTTTATTAGAACCGATTATGCATGTTGAAATATTCGTACCAGATGAATATATGGGAGATATAATAGGAGATGTTAATAAAAGAAGAGGTAGAGTTTTGGGCATGGAACCAGATGGGAACTTACAAAAAATCATTTCAGAAATACCTTTGTCAGAAATGTTTAAGTATCCTACTGATTTGCGTTCAATGACTCAAGCAAGAGGAAGCTTTACTAGTGAGCTTGAAAGATATGAAGAGGTTCCAGAATTAGAGGCTAAAAAAATAATAGAAGAAGTTAGAAAAAATTAACTATAGGCATAGTGAATAAATAAAGAATTATTAAGAAAAAATAATATAAAATAGATAGAAATGTTACGGAGCAAATCCTATACAAAAGATAAATATAGGAGGTACACTATGCCAGATTATAAAATGGATATAAATGGAGGATTAGGACTTAGTGAATATAGTAATATATTTGACTACATGGGAGTTGTAGATAAAAATGATAATTTTACAATAACACTAGATAGCGTTGATAAAAACAATATAAAAATTATAACCTCTATGCTTAAGGATAGTAATTTTTCTATTTTAGAAGAAGGTATAAATCAAAGAGGTGAATATTATATTAACGCTAACAAATATAAGTAAATATAAGGCTATTAATCTATGGATTAGTAGCCTTTAATAATTTATGGTAAAATATTTATATGAAATTAAGTATTGAATAGGAGGATAAAGTGAGGAAATGAAAGCAGAAATAATAGCTATAGGGACAGAAATATTATTAGGAGATATAGTTAATACAAATGCACAATTTTTGGCTAAAGAATTAGCAACTTTAGGGATAGATGTATATCATCAAAGTACAGTTGGTGATAATGAAGATAGAATTCTTAATTCATTTAGAGAGGCTTTTGATAGATGTGATTTAGTTATTACTACAGGTGGGCTAGGACCAACTCAAGATGATTTAACAAAAGAGTTGGGAGCTAAATTTTTTAATAAGAAATTAATACTTCATGAACCATCTTTAGAATGGATAAAAGCATATTTAGATATGAAAGATGAAGCTGTAGTAGAAGCTAATAAAAAGCAAGCATATTTTCCAGAAGGATCTATAATCTTACCTAATCCTAATGGTACAGCTCCAGGATCTATTATATCAGTAAATGATAAGATTCTAATAATACTACCTGGACCACCAAGAGAAATGGAACCTATGTTTAATAATCATGTAGTAAAATATTTAGAAAATATAACTGGTGAAGTTATAAAATCTAAAACTCTAAGATTATTTGGAATAGGTGAAAGCTTAATGGCTCAGAGATTGAGTAATTTAATAGAAAATAGTACAAATCCCACAGTGGCTCCTTATGCTAAAGATGTTGATGTTACCTTAAGAATAACAGCAAAAGGAAGTAGTGAAGATGAATGCAATAATTTAATAAATCCCATATGTACTGAAATAAAAGAAAATCTATGTGAATATATATATGGAGAAGATGATGAATCATTAGAATTTGTTGTTTCTAAAATGTTATGTGATAGAAAATTAAGTATTTCTACTATTGAGTCATGTACAGGTGGAATGGTAGCAGCAAGTTTAATATCATATCCAGGAATATCAGATGTATTTAAAGAAGGAGCAATAACTTATTCAAATGAATCAAAGATTAAAAGAGCAGGAGTTAAAAAAGAAACATTGGATAAGTATGGTGCGGTGAGTGATGAAGTTGCAAGAGAAATGGCAGAAGGTATTGCTAAAGCAACCAACACTGATATAGCAATATCAACTACAGGCATAGCAGGTCCAGGTGGTGGAACAAATGAAAAGCCTATTGGATTAGTTTATATAGGAATATTTATAAAAGGTAATATTATAGTAAAGAAATTTAATTTTACAGGAAATAGAGAGCGTATAAGAAAAAAAACTACAATGAATGCATTAAATATTTTAAGAAAAGAAATTTTAAAATTAACTAAATAAGGGGAATAAAATAATCCCCTTAGATACATTTAAGTAAGAAAGGAGATTATTTTTGTATATAAATAAAATGGGGGAGAGGCGATTAACTGTGGAAGCCTTCTCGCTTCATTATAATTATGTCCCTTAAGATATAAACTTATACATTAATATTTATAATAAACGTAAATAATAAGATATATATAATTTATCATAAAGATTTAATATGACAGTATACTTATATATCTTAAATAATTATTAATTAAATACTATAAACAAGGAGATAAATATGAAAAAAATTTTTAAGGTAAATTTATATTTTTTAGTCATACTAATAATAGAAATATTGGCTCCACTACTTTTAAGGCCTTTTTATATTAAAATTGGATTATTAGATACAAGGCTAATACTTCTTTTTAATCATATAATACTATTCTTATTACCGGCAATAATATATTTATTATTAACAAAATCATCATTTAAAGAGACTTTAAAGCTTAATAAGTTAGAGCTGAAAAATATTTTATTAATTATGTTATTAGCATTCATAGTTCAACCTATAATGACGTTTTTTTCGCTAATTTCTACGTTTTTCTTTAATAACGAAATTGGCGCATTCATTACAGAAATAACATCAACACCATATATATTATTATTGGCACTTGTTGCACTTTTACCTGCGATAACTGAAGAAATTACAATAAGAGGAATAGTGCTTTCTGGATATGATGATAAGAACAAGTATGTTGCAGCAATAATAACAGGTTTATTTTTTGGAATTTTACACTTAGATCCACAACAGTTTTTATATGCTACAGTATTAGGATTTATAATGGCATTAGCTGTAAGAATAACTAACAGTATATTTGCATCTATGATAATACATTTCATAGTCAACGGTACATCAGTAACTATGGCAAAGATAGCTAATTATGTTACAAAGGCATTAGCAGTTAGTAATGAAACTACAGAACTTACATTAAAAAATATTTCATACTCAGAAAAAATAACATTGGTAATAATATATGGATCTATAGCTATAATTTTTGCAGCTATTTCATTCGCAATAATATATGCATTGGAAAAGATAAATAGCAAGAAAAAGGTGGAAGATGTGGGGATTTCTACAGTAGCATGTAACAATAAGAATGAAAGAATAATAAATATCCCATTTATTCTTTCAATAATATTATATATAGTTATTATGATTAGAACTGTCTAAGATATAATAAAAATGAATCTATAAAAATATATACTTTTTTACGAATTTATATTTTATAGATTCATTTTATACATTTAGTTAGATTTAATTAAAGAAGAGGACTCACTATAGAATATAGAAATATCTTTGGAATTAATCCATCCTCTACAATTTATACAATTGTCTATTGGTAAGTTTACATAATACCAAGTTTGGTTATTTATTTCAGCTGAATCTAATATTATAACTTCCATACGAATATTAGTTTTTCTAAGTATTTGAGACGAATCTAAAGGTGCTATATACAACTTAGAATCAGTAGCGATTATTCCACTTTTATAAGAGGGATTAATAAACCTTATGGATAAATTAGTCTCAGGTCTTTTAAAAGTATCATATTTATTTCTTATAATGTTATATTGATTTGAAGTTATCATTAATTGTTTTTTTATTAAAGCTAGTTTTCTATCATAATAAAGATAAGTAGCTACTAATAATATTATAAGTAAGATAAATAATATATATTTCATGGTACACTCCTAGTAATACTATAATTTATTATATTTATACAAATTTATAAAAATAACTTAAATCATTAAATATATTAGTTATAAAATTTATAAAATAAAATTACTAAAAACGTTGACATATTATAAAAAATTTTATAAAATATAAATCGTTAAGGCTCGATAGCTCAGTCGGTAGAGCAGAGGACTGAAAATCCTCGTGTCCCTGGTTCGATTCCTGGTCGAGCCACCAGGAAAACTAACTAATTTTACTTAGTTAGTTTTTTTTATGTAAAAATATGTTCATATAAAATTAACTATCATTTCTAAATAAATTAAAATACAAAAAGTAAAAAAATGATTTTAAAAACGAAATAAAAAAGTATATGATACCTCTTTATAAGTTAATCATAATGATGTAAAATATTGCTATAATTAATTTTACTTTAAGTTTTAGTTAAGAAATATTTAAGAAGTAAGCATTAAAATAGAAATAACAGATATTTTAAATGTATTATTCAACTTAAATAAGTTTATTAAGTATTTTACTTTAAATTAGAAGACTATTAATTACAATATTAATATTTAAAACAAGAAATTCAATTAAGAGAGGTGTTTAGTTTGGAAAAGTTAATTTTATCTGATGAAGATTATGATTATTTAGCAAAGGGTATAGCAATAGGTGCTGGGATAGGTATATTCCTAGGAATTTTTATAGACAATATAATATTAACATTTTCGGCAGGCACTGTAATAGGAATAATATTTTCAATAGGATATTCATTTTATAAAAAAAACAAAAATAAAAATAAGTAAAAAAGGCATAAAATATTATGCCTTTTTTATTTAAATATTTTCTATTTGCCAATTTATAGGTGAGATGTTAATTGACTTTAAAAATTCATTTGTTTTAGAAAATGGTTTACTTCCCAAAAAACCTCTAAAGGCAGATAATGGACTAGGGTGGGGAGAAGTAATTATAAAATGATGTCTGTTTGTTATAAGATTCTTTTTAATTATTGCAGGGTTTCCCCATAAAATAAACACTATAGGCTCTTTTCTTTCATTAAGTAATGATATAATCTTATCAGTCAGTATTTCCCATCCAATATTCTTATGAGAATTAGCCTCATGAGCCCTAACTGTTAAAACCGTGTTTAATAGTAAAACTCCTTGATCAGCCCAATTTTTTAAAAATCCATTATTAGGTATGTAACAACCTAAATCATCGTTAAGTTCTTTGTAGATATTCATTAATGACGGTGGAATTTTAACTCCCTTATTAACAGAAAAAGATAAACCGTGTGCTTGGTTTGGACCATGATACGGATCTTGACCTAGAATAACAACTTTAACATCTTTAAAAGCTGTAAAATTTAATGCGTTAAAAATATTATGCATATCAGGATAGATAGTTTTTGTTTTATATTCTGATACTAAAAATTTTCTGAGGTTTTGATAATAGTCCTTATCAAACTCATCTTGTAATAATTCTTGCCAATCATTATTTAATATTTTTTTCAAAAAAATCACCTCCATATAAATAATTATATATATTATTACGTATTAAACAAAGAAAAATACTATATGTTATGAGAATCTTCGACAAAAACGCTACCTAGAATATCTTTATAAGTAATTTGTAATAAATAAAAGGATAATAAAGAAAATAAGGTATAAGTATGAATAAAATAGGTAAATATAGAAATACTAAACAAAAATAACGTGATACTATGTAACTCGTCACTTATGAAATAGATAAGTTAAACAGTTGATTAAAAAAAGTTAAAAAGATTGTTGACAAGGAAATATATAAGTGATAAGATAATGAAGTCGCTTAAGGGCGATGAAGAAAATGGTCTTTGAAAATTGAACAGAAAATAAGTTAAGTAAAATAAACCAGCAATTCTTTTAGAAGTCTTAAGTGAGAATCTAAATTTAAATTTAGTTATTCGAACTTACAACGCTGACAATAGTAAGCGTTGTTGCATTAAAAGACTCAAAGTAATTTGA
>NZ_LBMX01000003.1:0-17286 GCF_001010885.1 Clostridium sp. C8
TGACATGGGGTCCATTTTAGTTATAATAATTATGACTATCATTCTTCTTTTTATATTTTATTTAAACAATATATTTATATTAATAAGTTTTTATAATATATATGAGAATACAGAAATGAAATGACTTAAGCTTCCTAAGATAATAAATATGTGAAATATCTCGTGAAAACCAAACTTGCCAAATTTAAGCATTTTAGGCTTTAAAGCATATATAACCCCTCCAACAGTATAAAGAATACCACCAAGAACTAATAAGTATAAGCTAGCAGGATTAAGTACTTGAGATAATGGTTTAATCATAAATACTGCAGCCCATCCAAGTCCAATATAAAGAGAGGTTTGTAACCATCTTGGACAGTTAAACCAAAGCATTCTAAATAATATACCAGCAACTGCAATAGAAGCTATAGTTGTAAAGAAAACAGTTCCTTTAGAACCTCCAAGAGCAATTAAACAAAATGGCGCATAAGATCCAGCTATTAAAATGAAAATCATAGAATGATCCAGTTTTCTAAGTCTAAATATTATTTTTTCACTGGTTATTACACCATGATAAGTTGCGGAAACACTATATAATGAAATCAAACTTATACCAAATATAACGATGGAAACTATTGATACAGTGGAAGCATTATTAAGTAATCCTTTTGTTAACATTGCTATTAATGCAAAAAGTGATAAAATTGCTCCGATCCAATGAGTTAAGCTATTTATAGGTTCTCTTAAATATTTTTCCAAAATAAACACTCCTTCGCAGGTAGTTTTAAAAACTACGTATTGTTAGTATTATATTAATAATATATAGTTAAAAAGTCAAAGTCCATAAAAGTTCAAATTTTCAAAAAAATTAATATATTATATTAATTTTCTTGAAATATCTTAACAATACTAGTATATTTAATATAGATACATTAATAAGTAGTTTGAAAAACTACATGGAGGTACATATGAATATTACTGAATTAAGAGAAAAGCTTGATGAGCTAAATTTAAATAATCAATTAACATTAGAAGAAATTCCTGAGATAGATTTATATATGGATCAAGTAATCCAACTTTTTGATGGTAAATTTAATGAATCTAAAAGAAATGAAGAAGATAAAGCATTGACGAAAACAATGATTAATAATTATGCTAAAGGCAAACTTTTAATGTCTATTAAAAACAAAAAATATAGTAAAGAACATTTAATATTAATGAGTCTTATTTATAATTTAAAAGGTGCATTATCAATAGGAGATATAAAAAGTTCATTAGATAAAATAGTTAAAGATTTAGAATCTAAAGAAAGTTATCCAATAAGAAATTTATACAATTTATATTTAAGTCAATATGAAGAAGACCTAAAAGATGTAAAAAAATCTATTGAAAATAAATTTGATAGTATAAATGATATGATTTTAAAAGAAGAAGAATTAAATTCAGATGAATTTGAAAAAAACTTTTTGTTGCTTTGTTCGCTAATTAACATGAGTAATACTTATAGAAAAATGGGTGAAAAATTAATAGATGATTATTTTAGTAAACTATAAGAGAGATTAGTATGAAAATATATAAAGACCTACTACTTATGAAAATAAATTTATAAGTAGTAGGTCTTTTCACTAAAAAATAATGATAAATATTTGGAAAAAATTATATTATATGTCCAAAATAAGGTGAGTTATTTCGTATATAAGGTAAAGTAAATAATAAAGGAGATTTAATATGAATGATAGAGAAATATTTAAAGAGCTAAATGGCATTAATTATAATGAGCAAGAAGTTAAGGAATATATGAAATTTTCTAATATTGAGGATAAGAAATTAAGAAGCATAACAAATGATGTAAAAACAAATTTAGCAAAAGAAAAACTTATGGAAGCTTGTATTTATGTTGAAGAAAGATTATTAGAAAAGGATGAAGTAATAGAAAAGATAATAAAGGGTACAGATCCAGATATGCTTATGGTAGCTACTGGAGCAAATTTAATGGTTAATGCACCTTTTATGACTGGGGATGGATATTCTTTTAATGTATTAATGTTTTGTACTAATAAAAGAATTATATTAGTTAATTCAAATTATTATAATAGAATGCAAGGAATAAAAATATATAATAAAGAAGATATAAAAGATATGCTGGTTGGAAAAGATGTAAAGAAAAAGTATAGATTTAAAATTCAATTAGATTATAAGAGAAATAAGAAAGGTGCAATAGCAAGCTTATTATTTATGCTATTTATGACACACGTACTTTCAAATGTATTATCAAAGTTTGCATATATGCTATTAGGGGAATCTGAATTAATAGGGGCTGTGACTTATTTTATTTTAATAATACCTATCGCTTATTTCTTTCTTACCAGGAAAAAACTTGAGTCAGAAGTTCTTATAGAATTTAGTAATGGTAAGTTTAAGGATTTATTAATAAGAAATGTAGACTGTGATGAAATACAAGAATATTTATCTGATAAATATAAATAATTTTCTATAGGGGGATAGTGTTTTGGAAGATAATGAAATACTTTTGGACTTAATGAATGGCGAGCAATTTGCATTAGATAATTTATCAAGAACTTATGGGAAATTAATTTATGGAGTAATAAATAAGGTTCTTTGTGATTATTCAGAGATAAATGATGTGGATGAATGCTTTAATGATGTTTTAATAGCTCTTTGGAGAAATATAGATTGCTATGATAGAACAAAGGGAAGTTTAAGAAATTTTTTAATTTCAGTTGCTAAATATAAGGCTATTGATTATAAACGAAAAATAAATAAAAGAAAAATAAATTTAGAACTTAAGGAAGAAATTATAGATATTGGAATAAATGAAAATATGGAATTAGATAATGAAGAATTTTATATTTTATTAGAAAGTTTAAAGGAGGAAGATAAGAAAATATTTATAAAAAGGTATTTACTTGATGAGTCAATAGAAAAAATATCTGGAGATTTAAAGTTAAGTAAAGATTTAATTTATAAAAGACTAAGCAGAGGAAGAGATAAGATTAAAAACGAGTTAATAAATAGTTAATATTTATATATTTTATTCAAGAATTAAAACAGTTAAAGGAATTTTATAATAACTACTTATACGAAATTAAAATAATTTATTAAATTAATGATTATATAATGCTACTATTGATAACATTAGCATAAAATTAATAGAGTAATTAATGCAATTATTAATTTAAAGGAGTATGAGTTCTTGTATAGAATTAATTATATTCAGCCAAATAATCCGACATATGAAGAAAGAAAGAATATGGTCAGAATAGCACTTGAGGAAGTAGGAAGGTTAGAAGACTTTGATAATTTACTGGAATTACTTGCGCCGCCAAAGGAGATTACAAATATTGCTTCACCTGGTATTGCTAAAGGAAAAGGGATTAAAGTAGGAATTATAGGAGCTGGAGTGGCAGGGTTATCTGCTGCATTTGAACTTAGAAAACTTGGTTTTGATATAACTATATTTGAACAACAAAAGCAAAGAATAGGAGGAAGGATATATACTCACTATTTCGATAAAGAAAGAGATCTTTATGGTGAATTAGGGGCAATGAGAATACCAGCAATACATGAAGCAGCATGGCATTATATAGATCTTTTCAAGTTGCCAACAAGTAAGTTTGTTGAAAATAATCCCAATACGTATATATATATAAGGAATACTCGCGCAAGAAATAACCCACAAGGGATAGGGGTTTCAAGAGAAATATATCCACAATTCAATTTGACAGCAGCTGAGAAAGAGTTGTCATGGAGGCAGCTTATAGGATTAGGGCTAGAAAAGGAATTATATAAAATAGACCCAGAAACAAGAAGGGAATTAGTAGAGATAAAAAAAGAATACTCACCTCAAATAAATGCATTAGGGGATTTGAGTATAAGAAGAGTAATGGAGTTAAATGGATTAAGCCAAGGCGCCATGGAATTAATAGCTTCAATAAGCAGCTTTTTAGGATATTTTTATTATAATAGTTACATGGAAAACTTACAGGAGCAGTACACTGTGGATTATGCTTTCAGGTATTATATAAATGGAGGATTTGCAAATTTACCAAATGCTTTTTATAGCTCATTAATATCGGGAAATCCAAAAGAATATATAAATATACCCCAAAGTGATTTAGGGACTGTGACTTTTAAAATGGGCAGAAGTGTAAATGAAATGCACCTAGATAGTGATAAAAATAAGGTCCGTATTTATTATAGCTATGAAGATAGACCAGAGCCAGTATATTCTGAAGAATTTGACTATGTAATTTGTGCAATTCCCTTTTCTTCACTTAGAAATATTGATTTATATCCAATGTTTTCTACAGATAAAATGCAAGCTATAAGGGCCTTAAATTATACTCAATCACAAAAAACATTATTTTTATGTAATGACCGTTTTTGGGAAAAGGAGCCGGCTAAAATAGTGGGAGGAAGCTCTATAACGGACTTAGTTATATCAACAATATGGTACCCAAATAACCCTACTATAAATAATACTAATAGAAGAATAAAGGAATCTAAGAAGCATAAGAGGCAAATAACGTGGGACAACCCTGGGGTACTTTTAGCATCATATAATTTAAATCAAGATGCAATAAGATTAGGAAATAATCAGCCTTATATTGATAGAGTAAAAAGACAAGTAGAAAATGTTCATGGTCTACCATTAGATTACCTTAACTCAATAGTTGAAGATTACAAACTAATACAATGGGACCAAAAAGATGGCTTTTTTGGCGCATTTTGTTATTACCTACCACAACAACAAAGATTATTTGCTTATTCTTCAGCAAAATCAGAATATAATGAAAGAGTTTATTTTGCAGGTGAACATGTATCAACGGCACACGGATGGCTTCAAGGTTCCTTTAATAGTGCTATGAAGGCAGCCAATGATATAGCTGCTCATTATAAAAATAATTTTATTAATTAAAGCAAAATAATATTATAAAAAGTATATTAATAGATTACCTTGATATTGATCTATTAATATACTTTTTTTAAGGGATTATTATTAACTATTTAATCTAAAATGCTTTTTAAATCCATTAAGCAATTAATTTCATAAGTAGGTGTAATCTTTGATTTATTAGTACTTTTATTAGGGTTATACCAACAAGTATCTATACCGAAGTTTATACCACCTTGTATATCTGAGGTTAAGCTATCTCCAACCATTAAAACTTTACTTTTATCAGTATAATTAATAGAACTTAAGGTAATTTCAAATATTTTTGGATCTGGTTTAGCTACTTGTAATTCTTCTGATATAGCTATAGTTTCAAAATAATTAGAAATAATAGATTTTCCAACTCTTTTATTTTGAACTTCTTTTAATCCATTGGTAATTATAGCAAGTCTATGGTTTTTGCTTATATCTTCAATTAACTGAACACTTTCATTATATAAAAAAGAAGCATCAGATAAATGATTCATGTAAGCTCTAGCAAAATCTACTTCATTAAAATATATCCCAAGTTTATTTGATAATCTTTTAAATCTCTCGACTTTTAACATTTCTTGGGAAATACTGCCTTCTTCAAATTCTTTCCATACTTTAGCGTTTATATCTGAATAAATTTTTAAATGATAATCTTCATTATAGCTTAAATTAAACTCACGCATAGAGTTCTCAAAAGCATATTTTTCAGATTTTCTAAAATCAAATAAGGTTTCATCTGCATCAAATAATATAAGTTCGTATTTCATATTAACCCCCATATAATTAATATTTACTAAGCGTATTGCTTATATAATAAACTGTCATAACCTTATAATTAAATTACAGTATTTATATTAATTTGGATATGACATATGTCATTATATGAGAGAAGTCATTAAATATTTTTAGAAAAATATTCTATAAAGAAGCATAGTGCTCAGCTGCGATACAAATAAAGTAACTTAATCCAGTTTGTATATTTTCTAACATTTCGCGATGAAATTCATCAGATAAAAAGAATCGTGATTGTGCTACAAAGCCGTCTTTATCAATTTCTATATCATTTTTTAAGAAATTAATATGATTTTTAATGGCTTCCATTATCTTATCATCATTAGGACTTAAATTATTTTTTAGTGAATTAGCCATGAAATCCATAAACTTAGTAGCTTCAGCTGCCTTTTTATTCATTTCATTAGTATTTATTTCATCTGTATTTAATTCTATATTATATTTATTTTCTAAATGTTTATTTTGATCTTTAAAGATAACTGTCCATTCTTCCTTATTTAAACCTGTAAACATATTTTTCTTATTCATACTCTTACCATTCCTTTCATATTCTATTGTTTTATTTATTGTTTGTAAAATATTAGTCAACTTTTTTTGACGTGCTTCAAGTAGCTTTTGTTGTTCATATAGGATCATTAACCTATTTGGTTCACTTTCTAAAGAAACTTTTATCTTTTCTAATGAAAAATCTAACTCTTTATAAAACAATATTTGTTGTAGTTTTTCAAGTTCTTTATCACCATAATATCTATAACCATTTTGAGTTATCTCTTGTGGTAATAATAATCCTATTTTTTGATAGTGATAAAGAGTCTTTATTGTTGTTCCGGATAACCTTGCAACCTCTTTAACTGTATATAGCATTTTTTCTCACCTCGTTTTCAGTATAAAGTCAGACCTAAGGTTGGAGTCAATAGAATTTATTATAATAAATTAGAAAAAACTTATTCAATATAAAAATGGTAATTTTAAGGAATTAGGGTTATAATGTATGATAAAAATAAATTTAATATAAATATTAAATCTATGAAGGATAATAAGCAAAATATATTTTATCAAATTAATAAAGGTGTGGTGAGTAATTTATTATGAAAAGCAGTAAGATTCAAAAACCTAAGTTTCTAGATGAGCTTGAAGAAGTAATAGATATTACAGAAGAAATAATTGAAGCAGATAAAATTCAAAATAAGGTAGTAGAAAATATAACAATAGAAAATATGATGAGTAAGGGAATTACAATAGACTCTTGTATATTTAAGAATGTTATATTTGAAAACGCTTCACTTAGAAATATAGATTTATTAGATGCAATATTTGAAAATTGTGATTTATCTAATATTGACTTAGGTGATGGGAGCATACATAGAGTAGAATTTATTAATTGTAAGCTACTTGGAGCAAAATTAGATGAGTGTAATATAAAGGATGTAAAATTTCACAAGAATATTGGAAAATATATAAACTTATCTTATTCAAAGTTAAAAAATGTAAGTGTAGAAGAATGTAATTTTAAAGAAGGTATATTTCAACAGGTAAAGTTAGAAAAGGTTAGTTTTAATAATACTGATTTAACCAATGCATATTTTAGCAAAACATCATT
Source organism: Clostridium sp. C8 (assembly GCF_001010885.1). Classification (NCBI taxonomy): domain Bacteria; kingdom Bacillati; phylum Bacillota; class Clostridia; order Eubacteriales; family Clostridiaceae; genus Clostridium; species Clostridium sp. C8. The sequence continues at coordinate 7,320 of NZ_LBMX01000003.1, forward strand.
AAATAAAGTAGATTTAACTACTTGTGAGATTGCAGGTATAGATGTTGAAATAAATGATATATCAGGAGCAATAGTAAATAGTATTCAAGGCTTGGATTTAACTAGGTTAATGAATTTGACTATTAAGTAATAACCCAAAACAAATATTTAATACAAAGAAGAGGACAATAGAAAATTTTAAACTATAAAATTTTCTATTGTCTTTTTTAGATATGATTATTAAGCTTTCATAATTTAGTTAATGTTACTATAGAAAGGTTTCAGTATTAAATTAGTTAATTTTTTCCAAAGCACCCCATTGGTTTGTGCCAGGAGTTTCACCTTGTGTCCACCATTTAGCTCTATATTTAACACCGTTATACATAACAACATCGCCAGCTACATAAGCTTTGGTTGGGCTATAGGTTGGTATTTCAGGAGTTGTATTATCAATTACTGTGATTATTGCTTTAGCAGTAGCGTTTAAACCTTTACTATCAGTAACTGAGTAAGTTAAATTGTAAGTTCCAGCTTTAGTTGTATCAACAGTACCAGAAACAATTATTTTATTTGTTAAATCACCATCTTCTTTATCAGAGGCAGTTATACCAGCTAAAGGATTAAAAGAATCGCCAATGTATATTTGTTTATTAGTAGCCCCATTAATTACTGGAGCAGTATTATCTTCTGGAGATGTTGCGTTACCATAAATAAATTGTCTTCCCATTTCAGGAGATGTTGAATACATTCTTTGTGACAATTCAACACTTACTAAACCATTTAGGTTACCTATAGATTCAGCAATGTTTAAATCAAAAGATACTGTTTGACCAGGTTTCATAAGCTTTCCATCATATGATCCAGAAAAGTCTATTACGTAATATCCGTTTTCTTGCTTAACTGCAGGACTTGGATATTGAGCACCTGTTATAGTAATACCATTTGTCTTAATATAAAGCTTTACATTTTTTAGAGTTTTAGCTGCAGTTTCAACAGAACTAAGAACTTCACCAGATTCACTTAGTTTCTCATTGTTGGTAAAGCTTAAATTTATTACACTACCGCTTCCCCATGCAGGTTTACTTGTAGTTAATTTAGAAGTCACATTAAGCTTATTATAAGTTATGGTATAGTTGTCTAGACTGCCGGATCCAAATAATGCTTCCTTGGTTACTTTTGTAAGTTCATCATGTTTAGTAGATGTTGTTTTAGCATCTTGTGAAGCCATCCAAGCAATCATTCCACCTAAGTTATGCTCTTTAACATATTTAACTTTTTCTTGTATTGATCTTGCATTATCATAGGTAAAGAATGCACCTGTTGTTTCATTATATAAATAAGGAGCTTTAGCACTATCGTCCCAATATTCTTTTAGGCCAGTATATTTTGCTTTTAGTTGGTTAAGAGCATTGTATGACCATACTCCACCAGCACGACCACCTTCACCATTTTTTATAGGAGCTTCATTAAGAGCTCCTGGAGTTGGAGTAAGGTCTGCATCTTTATTAACAACTGCAGCTGTTCCAAACAACCCAGGATTAGAAGCATCTGGTCCATTATTGCTTACTTTTTCCCAGCCACGTGTATAATAAGCTGCTCCAATAACTATTTTTTCTGGTTTAGCTCCATTTGCAATATAATAATTAACGCTTTCATCAACAGAAAGGCATTCTCCTTTAAATGGAGAATTAGGATTAGTGTAAAGTGCTGTTTGATGACCGCTAACTGTACTCCATGCACCAGCCATATCGTAAGTCATAATATTTGCAAAATCAACTACATTAAATAATTTTGCTACATCTATTCCTTCATCAACTTTAGCTTTACCAGCAGGGATAGCAACTGAAAGTTCATAAGTTTTTCCAAGCTCAGCACCTTGTTTATTTAAAGCATTCTTTAAATCTTGCAATAAAATTATGAAGTTTTCTTTGTCAGCAGGAGTTGCTTTAGTAGTTCCTTCGTCGTTAGTATTATCAACTTTATCTGGATCTCTAAGGCTAGCTGGATACTCCCAATCTATATCAACAAAATCCATATTAGTATATTTAATAAACGCCATAACATTTTTTACAAAGTTTGCTCTTACTGATGGATTAGCAGCTATAACTGAGAAGTCACCTGATTTAGACCAGCCACCTAAAGATACTCCTATTTTTAGGTTAGGATTTTCACTTTTTAATACTTGAAATGCATTTAGAATACCTCCATTTACATCTCCATAGGTTACGCCAGCATTTCCTAAAGGATGACCAGTAGCAGCATCTTTATCAGTGAATTTTAAAACACCTTGTGCATCAAAATCTACAAATGCAAAATTAAGGTGAGTTAATTGATCAGCAGGAATATCCTTAGGATAGAAGTTGCCTTGACCTCCCCAAATTGACCAGTCTCCATAATACATTACATTACGATACTTTTGAGTAGATTGTTGAACTGCATTAGGTGCAAAATCGGTAGTTTTATTAACAGTAGCCCTAACTGGAGTAACACCTGTTATAAGCATTGCTGCTATTGCTGTTAATGCGACAATAGGCTTTGATTTTTTATAAAGTTTTTTCCTTATCATAATATTAAATCCCCTTTACAAATAAATTTCCAATCTTATTTAATTTATTTTTTTTCCATGGGCCCCATTGAGCTGCACCAGGGGTTTCTCCTTGAGTCCACCATTTAGCTTTATACATAACTCCGTTGTATAAAACTATATCTCCAGCTACATATACCTTATTTGGACTGTATGTCTGAATTGAAGAATCGATTACTGTTATTTTAGAACTTACAGTAGTTGATAAGCCTTTACTATCAGAAACTGTATAGTTTACATTGTAGATTCCAGCTTTAGATGTATCAACTAAGCCAGTAACAATAATCTTATTAGTTAAATCACCATCTTCTTTGTCAGATGCAGTAACTCCTGCTAGAGGGCTAAATGTAGCTCCAATATTAATTTGTTTATCTGTAACACCGCTAATCACTGGAGCAGTATTATCGCTAGGAATTGCTGGTGAACCAAATTTAGAAAATATCTTTGAATGTTCATACTGAGAAGTTATTCCTTGATTATTTTCTATTTGAGAATCTCTATTTAGTGACCAATAAGAGGTCATTCCAATATTTTTAGATTTAGCATGGTCAACTACTAATTGAGACCATGCTGGAGTAAATATAGGATCTGAAGAGCTTTCATACCCTACAGATACTGTAGCACCAATTTTTGAATAAGCCTCAGAATCAGATAAAGTAGTAGTAGCAAATTTTTGGTAAGCTTCTTTTATTTGATTCTTTGTTGAGTCTATTGCTCGTATTGAGGCTGTGCCATAATTTTCTCCAGGTAGCAAAGTACCACTTCCATAGCACATAGCCATTATATTTATATATTTTAGAGTAACATTATTAGATAAATAGGCATCTAATAAATCTATTTGAGTTTGAGTTAAACCAGATGGTAAAACAGGAACGGTTAATGTCACTTCTACTCCTGTAGTATCTTGTAACATCTTTACAGCCTTTGCATTAGCAATATTGCTTTGTTTATTTTGGGCTCCGCCTTCAACATCAAGATCTATTCTTGTTAATGCATATCCATTCACTATGTCTAAATAGGTATTATAAAGAACATTAACATCTTGAGAAGTTTGCCAAAATGCAGTTCCACCAGCACCACCAAAGGATATAGCTGCATCACCACCAATTGCTCTTAGGTCTTTTAGAGACTGTTTTATTCCGTTGTATTGACTATCATTTTTACCTTCGCTTAAAACAGAATATCCTCCCCAGCCCCAATTAATTTTTCCATTTGTAACACTACCAGTTGATTGTATAAAAGCTAAGTTAAAGTATTTTATGCTAGTTTCATCTGATAGCTTTTTAAGATTAGCAGCTCCTCCGCCATCATTCCCCATATAATATCCATTTTTAGTTACCCAGCCAACCATATCAACATAGGGAGCATTAACTTGGACAGGCCAGTTTTTTATTCCAATACCAGCATTATAACTACCAACATTTGTAGCTGCCTTAGTAATAAATGAAGTAGATATAAGTGTAACGAAAGCTATCAAAAGTGTGCAAATAACTTTTTTAAGAAAGTTTTTCTTCAATTATATTTACCTCCTAACAATATATTTATTTATTCTCATCTGTATATTGAATGAGGATCTTTTTGGAGTAGGTAAATATCTAATAATTTGATATTAGATTTAAAGTAAGTTAGGTATTTTTATAAAAATAAGAGACTCACTTTAAACATTTGTACATCTAAAAGGAAAAATCAGGTGTTTATTAAAAACTTAAGAACACTTTAATTAGTATACAAAATGCGCATTTTATACACTAAGAAATGTTTATAAAAGAGTTTGTTAGATATCCCAATAAAGTACTTGGATACTAAATGGAACATATTAAATGTAATTTATTAGGATTTGTCTGAAGTGTTTATTAGTTCCTATATTGATTGAAGTGACAATGAGTTTTTTAGGAACAAAAAGGTTAATAAATAATAAGCGATGATGCTTAGTATTTCATCGAAGGTAACGATATCACCTCCTTTACAATAAATGGAACACACCATTTATTTACAATATAAACTATTAGTAAATTAATAGCAATACTTTTAAATAAAAAGTCGAACGATTAACAGTATTTTACAAATTTTGTATGTTATTTACGAATTGGAATTAAAAAGAATAGAGTGAATAGAATTAAAAAATATAGATTATTGAATTTAAAATAATAAATATATGTATTACAAGATATACTTCCAGTAAATGTAGATAGCATATATAATATATAATATAAAAATTAACCATTATTTAAACTTAACAGGCAAAGGTGTAACAATAGGTATAATTGATACTGGAATAGATTATTTAAATAAGGAGTTTATAAGGGAAGATGGGACATCGAGAATAATTAAAATATGGGATCAGACAGTGACTAAAAATACAAAAGGTAATGTATATATAGGTTCTGAATATTCTAATGATGATATAAATAGAGCAATTGCTAATAGCAAGAAAGGATTAGATCCATATGAAATAGTACCAAGCAAAGATGAAGTAGGGCATGGAACTAGCATGGCAGGAATAATAGGAGCGAGAGGATATAACCCTGATATAGAAGGTGTTGCTAATGATTGTGAATTTATAATAGTAAAACTATTACCATCTCCTAATTACCAAAAAATATTAAGAGAAAATAATTTACCTATTATACCTGCTTATAATAGTTCTGAAGTATTATCCTCAATTGAGTATTTAAGAAGATCAGCATATAAATTAAGAAGGCCAATAATATTATATTTAGGGGTTGGCAGTTATAATGGTAGCCATGATGGATATAATATCACAAGCAGATTTATAACATCAATTGCAAGAAAACGGGATATAGTGTTTGTAAATGGTACTGGTAATGCAGGAAATGATGAGGGGCATGCTACTAATTTTATATCAAACAATGGAGAAATTAAAATTATAGAGTTAGTTAGAATAATAGATACAGGAATAGATTATTAAGTGATGAATTTAAAGATATTCATGGAAAAACTAGAATAAGTGAGATATGGGATCAAAGCATAGGATTTAATACTATGAGATTGAGTATAGATAATAGAATTGATATTATAAATGGAAGTAGTTTGGCAGCGACTATAGGAGCTGGTGCATGTGTTTTGGTGTTTGAATGGGGAATAATTAATTTTTATAAAATATTTGAAAATATGCTATAGCTACATAGTATTAGTCTATGTATATATAGTTTAATACTATATAATATTTATATATTAAATTAAATATATAAATTAAAGGTATATTAATCAATTATATAATATATTAGAAACACCTTAATATAAAAAAAGGAAGGCGTAGGAAGAATGACATATAGTACAACTCTATTAATTATTTGTCCATTGATATTTATTGCGGGATTTATAGATGCAGTAGCAGGAGGGGGTGGATTAATATCTTTGCCAGCATATATATTTGCAGGGGTACCAATACATATTGCATATGGAACTAATAAGTTTGCAAACTGTATTGGTACAAGCGTAGCATCAGTTAAATTTTTTAAAAGTGGTAATATAAAGATAAAGCCTGCGATGATATCAGCAGTAGGAGCACTTATAGGATCATGGATTGGAGCGCAATTAGTTGTTCTATTAGAAGAAAAGTATTTAAAGTATTCATTAATAATAATTTTACCAATAGTTGCTGTATTTCTGCTGTTTAATAGAAATTTTGGACAAGAAAATAATACTAAAGATTTAAAAGTAACTAAGATTTATATTTTATCATTTGTAATAGGTTTAATAATTGGAGCTTATGATGGATTTTTTGGACCAGGAACCGGAACTTTTTTAGTTTTAGCATTTACAAGTGTTTGTGGATTTAGCATAATAACATCATCAGGTAATGCAAAGATAGTAAATTTAGCATCAAATTTAGCTGCTTTAATAGTATATCTATTAAATGGAAAAGTTAATTTTTCAATAGGAATACCAGCTGCTATATGTGCAATTTTAGGAAATTACCTAGGAGCTCAACTAGCAATAAGAAATGGAATTAAGTTTATAAAACCTGTAATGGTTTTTGTGATAATATTACTGTTTTCAAAAGTAATATATGAATTCATTTAAAAAACTCCTATTGGAGTTTTTTTATTTTAAATTCTATATTATAATACAGTGATTTATTTTAAATAATATTTACTTCTATGGATAAACTAAACTTAATTAATTTAAACAAAGGAGAAGGTTTATGCATAAGAAGAATATAATTACCTACTTAATTATTTTTAATCTTTTGACTATATTGATAATATTATTAAGTAAAATAGCCATATTAAAGAATTTTGTAAAAGTGATATTTTCTATAGTTATTATACCGATAATATTCGGAATGTTCTTGTTTTACATATTAAAACCGCTAAATAAAGTATTTATAAAGAAGAAAATAAAAAATGGAAAAGCAGCAACTTTAACTTTATTAATTTTCTTTTTCATTGCATCTGGAATAATAAAGTATTTTGGCGATTATTTTATTGAACAATTTACAAATCTAAAGATAATATTTTTAAATATATTGAAAGAAAAGGGAATTCTATATGGAGTAGATGATATTATTAAAGGAGACTTATTAAAATTAGATTATTATAATAAATTTTTAGGAGATATACAAAAATATTCGATAATATTATTTAGTAGTTTAAGAGGAATATTTGGCAAAGGAATGCAATTATTTTCTGACATTTTACTTATTATATTAATAGTTTTTTATTTACTTAAGGATGAGGATAAAATTAAAGAAAATATAGCAAATATATTTCCTAGGAAATATAAGGATAGGGTTAGTGATTTTGTAGAAGAAAGTGATGAAGCTTTATCATTATATATTGTAGGTCAAGCTAAAGTAGCATTTTCATTAGCCTTAATGGTATATGTAGGCTATAGATTTATAGGAATGACAAGTCCGCTTCTATTAGCATCAATTACTTTTGTATTAGCATTTATACCGTTCATAGGCTTTTTTATATCTATGATAATTCCATATATTATAGCAATAGCTTTAGGTTGGCATATGGTTATAAAGCTGTCTGTGCTAGTTATCATAGCTCAGACACTTAAGGGAAGGCTTATTGTTCCTTTAATTATGGGAAAAACTATGAACATACATCCAATAACTGATATATTCTTGGTAGTTGGAGCAGCAAGTTTAGTTGGACCTATTGGAGCTTTTGTAATAGTACCTCTTTATGTTATTATTAAGATATTTTTCAAGTATTTTAATAAAGAAGTGGAAGAAAAGATAAAGGAATTTAAAGAATAAGGTAATTTATATAGAAAAAAAATATAAAAAAAATTATAATTAAAAAAAGAAATAACATTGGGGGATTAAAAAATGAGTTTTAGAAATCAACTTAAAGAGGCTAAGAGAATTGTAGTTAAAGTAGGAACTTCCACATTAACTTATGAGAATGGGAAAATAAATTTAACAAGGATAGAGAACCTTACAAGAGTACTATCTGATGTTATGAATTGTGGAAAAGAGGTTGTATTAGTAACCTCAGGGGCTATAGGAGTAGGAGTATCTAAATTAAAGTTAAAGGAAAAACCTAAGACAATAAGAGAAAAGCAAGCAGTTGCTGCAGTTGGACAATGTGAACTAATGCACATATATAGTAAATTCTTTGGAGAGTATAGTCATACAGTTGGGCAAGTTCTCTTAACAAGGGATGTAGTTGAAGATGATCATATAAGAGAAAATGTATGTAATACTTTTGAGACGTTAATAGAAAATCAAATAATACCAATAGTTAATGAAAATGATACTGTATCAATAGATGAGATAGAAAACATAGTTAGGTTTGGAGATAATGATAATTTATCAGCAATAGTAGCCAAATTGATTAAAGCTGACCTTTTAATAATATTATCTGATATAGATGGATTTTATGATTCAGATCCTAGAAAAAATTCCAATTCAAAATTAATTAAAGAAATAAAAAGTATAACACCACAACTAGAAGCTTGCTGTGGTGGTGCAGGAAGTAATCTTGGAACTGGTGGAATGATAACTAAACTTTCAGCAGCTAAAGTTGCAACTGAATCAGGAGTAAATATGGTTCTTGCAAATGGAGAAGAACCTAAGATAATTTTGAATATATTAAATGGTGAAGAAATAGGAACGCTTTTCACTAAAAAATAAAAATCAAGGGAGAGATAGAAATGCTAAGTATTTATGAGTTAGGTAGGAGAGCCAAAGAGGCATCTTATGATTTATCAATTTCTGAAACTACAGAAAAAAATAAAGCTTTAAATTTAATGGCAAAAGCTCTAATTGAAAATAAAAAATCAATCTTAGAAGCAAATGAACTTGATATAAAAATAGCTAAAGAAAAGGGTACTAAAGAAGCTATGATTGACAGGCTTAAACTGAATGAAGAAAGAATAGAAGGCATGGCTAAAGGGATTTTAGACATAATTTCATTGGAAGATCCAGTTGGAGAGGTTATAGAAATGTGGAAAAGACCTAATGGACTTCAAATTGGGAAAAAGAGAGTTCCTATTGGCGTTATTGGTATAATATATGAAGCTAGACCTAATGTAACTTCGGATGCTGCTGCACTATGTTTAAAAACAGGAAATGCAGTTGTTTTAAAAGGGGGAAGTGATGCCATAAACTCAAATAAAGCTATAGTTAAGGCTTTAGCAAAAGCAGTTGAAGAATCTGGATTACCTCTTAATTCCATTCAGTTAATAGAAGATACAAGTAGAGAAGCTGCAAGTGATATGATGAGACTAAATGAATATATAGACGTTTTAATTCCAAGGGGGGGAGCAGGGCTTATAAAGGCTGTTGTAAATAATGCTACAGTTCCAGTAATTGAAACTGGAATTGGAAATTGTCATATATATGTAGATGAAGATTGTGATTTTGATATGGCAAGAGATATAATAATAAATGCTAAAACTTCAAGACCAGCAGTTTGTAATGCAGTAGAAAAAATGATTATAAATGAAAAAGTAGCTGATAAGTTTTTACCAATTATAATTGAAGCATTAAGAAAAAAAGATGTTGAAGTAAGAGGAGATGAAAAAGTAAAAGCTATAGTAAATGATATTAAAGGTGCTACTGAAGAAGATTGGAGCAAGGAGTATTTAGATTATATAATAGGGGCTAAAATCGTAAAAGATGTTGATGAAGCAATATCTCACATCAATAAATATGGCTCAGGTCATTCAGAAGCAATAGTAACAAATAGCTATAAAAATTCTCAAAGGTTCTTAAACAAAGTTAATGCGGCAGCGGTTTATATTAATGCATCAACAAGATTTACGGATGGTGGAGAATTTGGATTTGGTGCAGAAATAGGAATAAGCACTCAAAAATTACATGCAAGAGGACCAATGGGACTTAAGGAGCTTACAACTATTAAATATATAATTTATGGAAACGGACAAATTAGATAAATCAAAATTAAAATCAACCAACAA
>NZ_LBMX01000004.1:0-5092 GCF_001010885.1 Clostridium sp. C8
TTGTTGGTTGATTTTAATTTTAATTATGCTGATTTATTTCTTTTTTAATAGCCTATAGTTGTGGTTCTTCTTACATATGTCCAATTACCATTAAGAATACAGCCATTTTCTACATAACCATCACCTCTAAAGGAAGTATAAACATATGTTTCAGCAGGATATTTATTATCATAAGTAAAGCTTTTTGCATATCTAAGAACGGTAGGTGTTGGATTTACAATCTCACTATCTACCCATACACCAGCATTAGAGGGGCCGTTAGATACCATGGAACCCTCCATATAGTTACTATAAAGATTAACTGTAGACCTTATACTATAATTGGCCATTGGTGATATTTCATTTGCTAATACAGCTTTTGTAATTAAAGGTGTTAATAGTAATGAGGATAATGAGGATAATGCTATGAATTTTGAAATTTTATTCATTTAACCACTCCTTTATTGTTACATATAATTATATATTATTAATATTGTTAATATATACAAAATATTATAACATTCAAACACCGTATTGTAAATATATTACATAAATGTTAGTATATTTACAGGAGGGGATAAGGTGTTTAAATTTTTATTAAAAAGAAAAAGTATCAATATGTTTTTTATATTAGCATTTACTTTTACAATAATAACTTTTTCGTTAGGTAACTCTATTATATTAAATCAAGAAGAACTAATTAATAAATTTAGTCCAGATAAAAATAAAATAATAGTTTTTAAGTTAGAAAATGATATTAGTATTTCTGATGTTGTAGGTCTAATAAAGGATAAGGAAATAACTGTAGATTTAAGATTTTATGATAACAAGTCAGAGGCTTATATTGAAAGTGAGTTTATAATTAAGAGTTTTTCAACTGTTGGAGAACTTAAGGAGGGTAACTTATTTAATAGTGAAGATTACTTATCCCAAAATAATATATATATTGCATCTTCAGCTTTCAATGAAGAAGAGGTAAGTTTAATGGGCTATGGTAGTGAAAGATATGAGTTTGAGAAAATAGGTAGTTTTTATGATACAACAAAAAGAATAATAGTCCCTAATGATAGTTTTATAAAACTTTTGGGTGAAAATAAGATTAATTCACCTTATCTAAATATTATAATTAGTGGAGAAGAAGAAAGTATAAATTCAAGTATTGACATTCTAACTAAATATATTAAGGAAATTGATAATAAAAATAATTTGGAAGTATTTTCATATATGAAAGAAAATAGGAAGGTTGAGGCAGAGTCTTTATATAAAGCTTCAATTCTTATTGTAATAATAACATTAATTAATTCTTTAACATTATCATCATTATGGGTAGAAAGTAGAAAGAAGGAGTTAGCCTTAAGAAAAGCAGTAGGAGGTACTAGCAAACAACTTATGAAGTTATTTTTTAATGAAATGTTTTATATAAGTATTATTTCGTTAATCTTAGCCTTTGCTATACATTATATAGTATTCATTATAAGTGGAGGATATATAGAAAATCTTAGTGTGGCAATTAACATAAAGGGTATTTTATATTCAATGATTTTAACAGTTATAGTGGCAGTAATTATAACTTTACCATCTATTTTTTATCTTTCGGGAGTTAGACCGTCAGTAATATTAAGGGGTGAATAATTATGGGAAATGCATTAAAATCCCTAAAGAGAATAAAATTAATAGCTTTTTTAACTATACTACAATTATCTATAGGGCTAACACTTTTAAATACAGGCTCAATAATAAAACAAGAAAATGAAAATAAGCCTAAAAATCTTGAAAGGTTATTTGATTTTGAGAACACTTATTTAGTGGAAACTAAAGTATATGATAATAAAAATTCTAAATCAGATAAGATAATAACATCAGCTGATTTTAACAAAATAGAAAAGAGTTATAATGCATTAACGGATTTAAAAGATAAAGGAATAATATTTAATAATTTCATTTACTACTGTGGGGGTGGAGGAAACCCTATAATTTCAAGTGAGGGTAGCGCTGGGAAAAGTGATATTGCTAAGGAGTACTTACCAGAAGAGTATCACAATTTAGATGAAAATACTTTGATTAGAAATACATCAGAGATTAATATAAATGAGGAATTCTTTAATTTGTATAAAATAAATATAGTGGAAGGAAGAAACTTCACATCTAGTGATTTTAATATTAACTCAAAAGAAGAGCCTATTCCTATGATAATAGGATTAGACTACAAGGATAAAATATCTATAGGTGATGAATTTAAATATTCAGTACCAGATATAGATGGAGGATTAATAAATATAAAATATAAAGTAATAGGGTTTTATGATCATAATGATATGGTGATGTTGGGAAGTAAGGGAAAGTACGTGGATGGAGTAACTTTTTCAGATGCCTTTGTAATAACTCCAGTAGTAAATGATGTTTTATTTCTAAGTAACAAAGTAATAATGGCTCAATATGGAATTTGGGTAAATGTACCTAATTCAAATAGTATGGATAAGGTTGTTGATACATTATTACCTATATTAGAAGATGATGGGTTTAGCCTTGAAATAACAAATATGAAAGACGAAGTTAATAGAACAAAAGAAGTATTAGAGAAATCAAGTGTAAATGCAAGTGTATTAGGGTTAGCTCTTACAATATTATCTGTAATGGGAGTTTCATCAGTTATGATTGGAGAAATAAATAAAAGGAAAAAAGAATTTGGTATAAGAATAACTCAAGGAGCAACATTAAATACAGTATCAAAGGAAATATTTTTTGAGATATTACTTATGAGTGTTTTTGCAGGAATTGTATCTCTAATTTTAATTTTTTTAACAGACAGTAATTTGTTGACTATTAAGATTATATTAAAAAACTTATTAACAGTTATAGTTATTGTAAGCCTTATTAGTATAATACCAATATTGAGTTTGAGAAGATTTAATCCAATAGATTTAGTTAAAGGGGATTAGGGATATGAAGAGTATTGATATAAGAAACGTAACAAAGATTTATGGTAAGGGAGAAGGAAAAACTAAGGCATTAGATAATGTGAATTTATCTATACAAGAAGGAGAATTAGTAGCGATAATGGGGCCTTCAGGCTCGGGAAAGTCTACATTATTAAATATTATAGGATGCATTGATGTAGCAACAACAGGCAATTATTATTTAAATGAACAATTAATAGAAAATTTAAGTGAAAAGAAACTAGCAGAGATAAGAAATAAGAAAATAGGCTTTGTATATCAAAATTTTAACTTATTGTATGACTATAATATTATAGATAATGTAACCTTACCACTAACATATTCAAATAATAAAAAAACTATGAAAAAAAGGGGAATAGATATATTAAGAAGAGTAGGTTTAGATAGCTATATAAATAAAAAACCATCAATGCTATCAGGTGGACAAAAACAAAGAGTAGCTATTGCTAGAGCATTGATAAATAATCCGGATATAATATTAGCAGATGAACCAACAGGATCTTTAGATATGGCATCAGGAGAAAATGTTATAGAAATATTAAAAGAAATCAATAAAGGTGGAAAAACGGTAATAATAGTTACTCATGATATAAATATAGCTTATAAGTGTAATAGAATTATTAAAGTTATAGATGGAAAAGTGTTAAGTAAATAACAAGAGGGAAGTTAGATATTATAATAATTAGTATCTAGCTACCCTCATTTTTGTTTTAATAAATACTTATATATTTATAGTAAAGAAAGTTATTCATATCTATCAATGAAATGTGTAGTTATATAAATTTAATAAGTTTTAGAATGTTTGTTTGTAGAAAAAGTAAAGCAATAATATTATAATGATAGTACTATAAAGAATATGAATTAAGGGGAATAGTTATATGAAGAAGGAGTTTGAATTTAGACTTAAATATTTTGATGAACTTAACATAAATGAACTTTATGACATAGTAAAGGTGAGATATGAAGTTTTTGTTTGCGATCAAAAAATTACAAGTGAAAATGATTTTGATGATAAGGACAAGGAATGTTACCATTTAACAGTATATTATAAAGATACTTTAGTTGGATATTGTAGAATACTTAAAGCTGGAATGTCTTATAAGGAGCCTTCCATTGGGAGAGTTCTAGTACTAAAAGATTATAGAAGAAATAATATAGCTCAAGAAATGATGAAAAGAGCAGTAGATTTTATAATTAATGAATTAGGTGAAAATAAAATAACCTTATCTGCACAGTTATATGTAAAAGGATTATATGAATCAATAGGGTTTAAGGTTATATCAGATATTTATGAAGAGGCAGAAATACCACATATAAAGATGTCATTTAGCAAAGCATAAGAATATATTAGTATGGAGGAAAGATGTTTAATAAAAGAATAAATAAGTGGGTGAAATCTTTTATGACATACATGGCAATCTTTATAATTACTTTAATTATTTTAATAGTTTCAATAATAGTTAGGGTTAAAAGTTATGGGGATAAATATATATTAGATTTAAATGATTTGCCAAAGAATAATAATGCCATAATAGTATTAGGCGCAGGTGTTAGAAGTGATGGAACACCATCAGATATATTAGCTGATAGACTGGAATCATCTGTAGAAGCTTATAATTTAGGACTTGGAAATACATTTGTGTTAAGTGGAGATCACGGAAGAGAAGATTATAATGAAGTTGGTGCTATGAAAAGATATATCTTAAAAAGTGATATAGATGAAAAAGTAATATTTATGGATCATGCTGGGTTTAGTACCTATGATACTATGTATAGAGCAAAAGAAATATTTAAGGTAGATAAAGCTATAATAGTAACTAATGAATATCATTTGCCAAGAGCATTATATATAGCAAGAAAAATGGGTATAGATGCGTATGGATTAAAATCAGATAAAAGAGAGTATCAATTAATGGATAGTTATAAGAAACGTGAATTATTAGCACAATTAAAGGACTTTGTTTATGTAAATATATTAAAACCAGAACCTAAGTTTTTAGGAGAAGCAATTCCTGTAAGCAGCTCAGATGGAAGAGTGACTGAAGATGAAAAGAAATAATTTATAGTAAATGAAAAGTGAGGATTTAATGCCTCACTTTTATTTTTAATTACTTATATCTTCATGCGTTATACGTCATAGCCATCAAGCTTACTTA
>NZ_LBMX01000005.1:0-143951 GCF_001010885.1 Clostridium sp. C8
AATATTAGCTTGATGGCTATGGCGTTATACGTGTTGCTGAAAAAATTAATTCTCCATTTTCTTCAATTATATCAATAACTAAGGGTCTTATATCAGTAAGCACTATATTACCGTGTATAACAGAACTATGGTTTTCACCATTTAATACGTAATTTAAGATTAAATCTGATTTTTCCATAGTTGGTGAAGGATATATTTCTTCGGCGATATCAGAACTCATTGCTTTTATAGTTCCTAATTTAATAGGATGTCCCCCGGTACCAGTTCTTTCAATAGTAGAATTTTCTAGGTTATAACCTGTGTGATTCTTTATATATATATTTGTATTGTGTCTATTAAAGTCACTACCAAAAATTAATAAAGGAACAGGTATTTTTTGAACTTCTCTTTTCATTATAAGTCCTCCTATATAAATATTTAATAAATGAAATTACTAGGTATTGGTTTTAAATTTAATACTAAACCAGCCTCTTTTTCTGTTAGTTCGACAACTAAAGATCATATAGTGATTATTATAAAACATTATAAATAATTAAAATATAGATAGTTTTATCTAATGAAGCTGTCCCATAGAAAGCTTCAATTGTGATTTATTAGAATATTTATCTTCATGTATATGAATACAGTGTAGTTATATACATATTATACCTGTTCGAAACTTTATTGTAAATATATAGAATAATTCTTGAAATATTATATCAAGCAAAAAGCTGATAATACTAAAAACCATATTGAAGACAAATTATAAATATATATCTTGCATTGAAATGTTCGTGTTGATGAACAGTGAATAAGATGAATCCACCTTAAAAAGCAATATTATATATAAAAAATCAAAAGTAAAAATAAAAATATTGATTAAATACGAATAAAATGATAAAATGAATATGAAATATTCGAAACGGGGGTTATTATGAATAAGTTTTTTAAATTAAAAGAAAACGGAACAAATGTAAAGACAGAATTAATGGCAGGACTAACTACATTTTTAACTATGGCATATATATTATTCGTAAATCCAGCAATGTTATCTATAACAGGAATGGACAAGGGCGCAGTCTTTGTAGCAACAATTCTTGCATCAGCTATTGGTACTTTAGTTATGGGATTAGTAGCAAATGTTCCTTTTGCACAAGCACCAGGAATGGGATTAAATGCATTATTTACATTTACAGTAGTATTAGGTCTTGGTTTTACATGGAACCAAGCATTAGCCATGGTATTTATATGCGGAATTATAAACATAATTATAACTACTACTAAAATAAGAAAAATGATAATACAGGCAATTCCACTATCTCTTCAATATGCTATATCTGGAGGAATAGGACTATTTATAGCTTACTTAGGAATTAAACAAGCTCATTTTATAAATTTTACTGGAGAGGCAGCAAATAAAATTTTAGATACAGGTGATTCTGCGGTATTTGCAGATATAGTACCATCTATTACTAACTTTAAAGATCCAGTAGCTATACTTGCACTAATAGGATTAGTAATAACTGTAGTATTAATGTTACTAAATGTTAAAGGTGCAATTTTAATTGGAATATTAGCAACAACTGTAATAGGTACTTTTAATGGAGTTACACACGTGGCGGATTTTTCAACTATGGATTTTAGTGTGCCAAGCTTAGCACCAACATTCTTTAAATTAGATATTAAGGGATTATTTAGTGATCCATCTAGGATATTATTAGTATTTACAACTATATTTGCTTTTTCATTATCTGATACATTTGATACAATAGGAACATTTTTAGGAACAGGAAGAAAAGCGGGTATATTTGATGAAAATGATGAAAAGTTATTTTCTGAAGGAAATGGTTCTAAATCAAAACTTGAAAGAGCTTTATTTGCAGATGCAATAGCAACTTCAACTGGAGCATTATTAGGTACTAGTAACACAACAACTTATGTGGAAAGTGCTGCAGGTATTGGACAAGGTGGAAGAACAGGATTAACATCTGTAACAGTTGCAGGATTATTCCTAATATCATTATTCTTTTCACCAGTAATGGGTATGGTTCCAGCAGCAGCAACAGCACCAGCTTTAATTGTTGTAGGGGTATTAATGGCAGAATCACTTAAGAATATTGAATGGGGTGATTTTGATATAGCTGTTCCAGCATTCTTTGTTATAGCATTTATGCCATTTACTTATAGCATAACAAACGGTATTGCAGCAGGATTTTTAGCTTATTGTTTAGTTAAGATAATAAAAAAACAAGCCAAAGATGTTCATCCAATAATGTACACTGTAAGCTTATTATTCTTATTAAACTTTGTTATTCAAGCACTAGGATAAGGTTATAATTACTAGCTAATTAAATAATGGGAGTTGTATTTTAAGTAATTAGGATACAGCTCTTATTTTTTACTTTAATGAAAATTATTTATTAATAATTAATATATTAGAGTGTTAATTAATATTTATATATTGAGAGGTATATGGTATATTTAGATATAAATTTATAAATAAAAAAGATTAAGTTTATATGGAGGATTTTTATGGGTAAACCGTATGGTAGGAGCTATGTATTAATAACTGGAGCAACTACTGGAATTGGGTATGAGTTAGCAAAGTTATATGCCAGTGATGGAAATAACTTAATTTTAGTTGCAAGGGATGAACAGAGATTAAGGGAAGTAAAAGAAGAGTTAAGCTTATATAGCATTAAGGTTTATACTATTGTTTTAGATTTATCTGAGGATAACTCTTGTGAAAAAGTATTAGATTTTGTGGATAAAAAAAATATATCTGTGGATATTTTAATTAATAATGCAGGACTAGGATCTTTTGGTTACATAAGCGAAATAGAAATGGAGAAGGAATTAAAATTAATAGATGTAAATATAAGAGCTTTAACGGAGCTAACTAAAACATTTCTACCTATTATGATAGAACATGGAGAGGGAGCTATTATGAATGTAGCTTCAACAGCTGCTTTTTGTGCTGGACCAAAGATGGCTGTTTATTATGCTTCAAAGGCTTATGTACTTAATTTTACGGAAGCTTTACACGAAGAAGTAAAGAATAGTGAAATAAAAATAAGCTGTCTATGTCCAGGGCCTGTAAAAACAAGTTTCCAAGAAAAATCAGGAATAAAGAAAAGTGAAGGAGCTAAAAATACATTAATGTCAGCTAAGGATGTTGCAGAAATAGCTTATAAGGATTTTAAAAAGGGAAAAGTAATAATAATTCCAGGATTTAAAAATAAATTAATAGTTACATTAAATAAATTTATTCCTAGAAGCTTATCTAGAAAGATAATATTAATGATGAACAAAGGATAGGTGAGATTAATGGAAGGGAATATTATAGATGATATTTTAGAGTTATATGAAGTCTTAGTTGAAAATGGAGTTATATTTTTTTATGGGGATGAGTCAATATCTGTAGGAGAGATAACAGAATTTAATATACTAAATACAGAAGTATTACAAATAGAATTAGATGGATCTGAAAAATATGAGGTTAGTATAGAAGATTTTATAGAATATTACTCTAAAGAAGGTGCTAATTATCATACATGGCCCGATATAAGAAAATTAGATAAAAAGCTTGGAGAGCTTTCTGTAATTAGTAATTAATAATGGGAAATGAATAATCAAGAAAAAAATAGCCTATGGGGTACCCCATAGGCTAAAAATATATCATTCTTTATTTAAATCTTTCTATCTTAGTTACTCTTGAATGTACAATACTTCCACATTCGGTACAAATAGTGTGTTCAATAGGGCATCCT
Organism: Clostridium sp. C8; assembly: GCF_001010885.1. Taxonomy (NCBI): domain Bacteria; kingdom Bacillati; phylum Bacillota; class Clostridia; order Eubacteriales; family Clostridiaceae; genus Clostridium; species Clostridium sp. C8. The sequence continues at coordinate 3,750 of NZ_LBMX01000005.1, forward strand.
AATTTCAATCCGAATGTCTGTGGATACATACTTCCTTGTGCAGTTTGATATCCCTTAGTAAATTCTGTCGCTCCACAATAAGGACAGTTATCTATTTTTATTTCTTTCATAATATAAGCCTCCAAGATAAATTATCAAGTATCCAAGTATAATATTAGTTTCTAAATATAACTTCTTCCTTTGAGAACATAGATTTAGCGAAGATTATGGAAGCAATTATATAAACTATATGCCATCCAACAACCAAAGCAATATGCTTAATATCAAATATACCAACTGTAAATTCCTTCATTAAACAAATTGCATTTGTTATAGGAATATTGAAGAATGCAGGATTTATACCTTTTGCATCCATCATATAAGGTATAAATGATAAAATCATAGTTGGCATAGTAATAGCAGCTAGATAAGAATTAGCTTCTTTAGTTGCCCTTGCATATATACTTACAGATATTTGTAATGCTGATAAAGTAACTAAAACTAGAGCTCCAATTACAAGCATTCCAAGGATTGTTTCAGGAGTAAGTTTAAAATTAACTTCTTCACCAATAACCATAAACTTTTGCATGGATATTACCATTGCTGTAAGGTTGGCTATTAGTGCTATAAATGAGACAGTACATAAAGCAGCTATTTTACCCCAAAGTAATGAAGATCTTTTAGCTGATGTTGATAAAAGTGGTTCAAATGTAAATCTTTCTTTTTCACCAGCACCAAGATCAGCTGCCATACCAACTGTAGAAGATACCATAAGAATAACAATTAGTGTAGGAATCATAGTAAGAAGCATTGTAGCCCCAGCATTAATATCCTCATTATCAGTGTTTATTCCTGATTTAATATTAACTTCAAAAGGTGTTAATATAGATGAATCAATTCCTTTGTCAGCCAAGCGTTGTTCAACTATAGAATTTTTATAGTTTTCATATATTTCACTAATCATACTACTTGCAATCATAGACTTGTTAGATTCTTCATCTATTAAAAGTTCAATAGTATCGTTTTTACCTTGTGCTATATTTGTATCAAAGCTATCAGGAATTTTTACTATAATTTGAATATCTCCATTTTTTAATGATTCACTTGGTGATGATATATCAGGCGTTTTAATATTATCTAAAGATGTTATAGCTTTTGCCATAGCAGAATCCTTATTTCCATCTATATAAATGTTAATTTCCTTTTGAACATCTGATTGAGTTTTTTCCATAGCAGAAGACATAAATTTAAACATTATAGGATATATAAGTATAGGAAGTATTAGAGTGAATACTAATGTTTTTTTATCTCTTACAATGTCTAATAATTCCTTTTTTAATACAGTTAAAAAATTATTCATTACTATGACCTCCTATAAGACCTAAGAAAGTTTCTTCTAAATCATCATTGTTATACTTTTCTTTTAAATGACTTAATGTACAATCTTCCAGTAATCTTCCTTTATTTATAATTACAACTCTATCACAAAGTTTTTCAACTTCTTTCATAGAATGACTAGAGAATAATATGATTTTATTTTCAGCTTTACATTGAAGTATAAAATCTTGAACTATCCTGGCAGCACTTACATCCAATCCAGTAGTAGGTTCATCAAAAAGCATAACGGATGGATTATGAACTATTGACCTAGCAATTGAGATTTTTTGTTTCATACCTCTAGAATATTTACCAACAGGTTTATTTATATAGTCTTCCATTTCAAAGCTTTTTGCCAATTCATCAATTCGCTTGTCAGCTGTTTTCTTGTCCATTCCATAAAGATTGGCAAAGTAACGTATGTTTTCTCTACCACTTAGTCTATCATAAAGCCCAACATCTCCGCCAAACAGTATTCCTATTTCTTTTCTTACTTTTTCAGAATTGGATTTAACATCAATGTCATTTACGTTAATTTCACCTTCAGTTATCTGTAACATAGTAGAAATCATTCTTAATGTTGTTGTCTTTCCAGCACCATTTTCTCCAAGCAGTCCAACAATTTCACCTTTATCTACTGAAAAAGATAAATTATCAACTACCTTTGATTTTTTAAAACTTTTACTTACATTTTTTAATTTAAGCACTTAGTTACCCCTTTCTACAACGGTATAAATTATTTTATTAAGAGTTAATATATACTATATTATATCATTAAAAAGAATAATATCAATATTAATTATGAAAATATTTCCTAATATATTTTTATTATAAGATAATATTTTAAATTTTTATATTGAAATAAGTCACTGTTAGAGTGACTTAAGTAACTATTTAATAATAAGTATATTGATGCTAAATATGATAGGATTATACTATTTAAGGAAAGACAAATTACTTTACAATGCATGAATAAAAATTAGATATTAATGAATTTTTATTCATAATATATATATTTATTTTATATTATAGTGTATTATAGATAGTAGATAATTATTAAATAAATCTACTATCTATAATACAAGTATCAGTAATGTACTAGCCTAAGCTTATGATGAGCAGATTATATTTTAATAGCTATGAATATTTATTTAGATATAATATATATCTATTTATTGCATAATTATTAATATTGTTTAAAAACATTGACATATAGTTATATAAAATATAAAATATTATCAAAAAGATAATTAATTTTGAGTGAAGTTAAAATGTACACTTTAAATTGGTCCTGTGAGGCCAGAAAGGGAGTATGATTATGTTATATTTATATTCACAAAATAATTGCATAACTATGTCAGTAAGGGCATTTTCTAATACTGATACTAAATATATAAGGATAGTAGGAAGAGAACTATAATTTGTTGTCTTCTTATTATCCTTTTGTTTTTGTTTTATGAAGTGTATTTTTAGCTAAATATGTTTAATTTTAAGGAGGGCTAAATATGAAAGCAAAGCTAATATTAGAAAATGGCATGGTTTTTGAAGGAAAAGCTTTTGGTTATTTAAAGGACAGCATAGGGGAAGTAGTATTTACTACTGGTATGACAGGATACCAAGAGGTGTTAACTGATCCATCTTATTACGGTCAAATAGTTACAATGACTTATCCTCTTGTGGGGAATTATGGGATTAACTTAGAGGATATGGAATCAAAGTCTCCAAAGGTTAGGGGATTCATAGTTAGAGAAAAATGTAATCATCCTAATAATTTCAGATGTGAAATAAATTTAGAAGATTACTTAAAACAAAATAAAATAATAGGACTAGAAGGAATAGATACTAGAGCCTTAACAAAGGTTTTGAGAAATCATGGAACAATGAAGGGGATTATTACCTTAGAAGATGTAACTTTAGAAGAAGTTAAAGATAGAATAGCATTATTTACAAATAAAAAAGCAGTTAGCATGGTAAGCACTGAAAAGAAGTATGAAATAGATGGAACTGGAAAGCATGTTGCAATTATAGATTTTGGTATAAAAGAAAATATAATAAGAAATTTTAAAAATAGAAATTGTAAATTAACTATTTTTCCTATGAAAGTAACAGCAGAGGAACTTTTAAAAGTAAATCCTGACTTAGTATTTTTATCAAATGGACCTGGAGATCCAGAAGATTTACCAGATGTGATAGAAAATATAAAGAAGTTAGTGGGAAAGAAACCATTAGTGGGAATATGTCTAGGCCATCAACTTTTAGCATTAACACTAGGTGGTAAGACCGCTAAATTAAAATTTGGACACAGAGGATGTAACCATCCAGTTAAGGATTTAGAAGAAAATAAAGTTCATATTACATCACAAAATCATGGGTATGTAGTTGAAACACTCCCAGAAGATGTTGTAGCAACACATATAAATATAAATGATGGAACTATTGAAGGAATGAAGCATAATAAGCTTCCAATATTTTCAGTTCAATTCCATCCGGAAGCTGCAGCAGGCCCACAAGATAGCGAATATATCTTTGATAAATTTATAAAGTATGCATTATAGGAGGGGTTAGATATGCCGTTAAATAAAGATATAAAAAAAGTTTTAGTAATAGGATCAGGCCCAATTGTTATAGGGCAAGCAGCTGAATTTGATTATTCAGGAACTCAAGCATGCCAAGCACTTAAAGAAGAAGGCATAGAAGTAGTTTTGGTTAATTCTAACCCAGCAACTATAATGACTGATGCAGAGGTTGCGGACAAAGTATATATTGAACCATTAACAATTGAGTTTCTAGAAAAGGTGATAGAAAAAGAAAGACCAGATAGTTTGCTTACAGGAATGGGAGGACAAACAGGACTTAACCTTGCAGTAGATTTACATGAAGCAGGAATACTTGAAAAGTACAGTGTGAAAGTAATTGGAACATCTATTCAATCTATTAAAGAAGGTGAAGACAGAGAGCTTTTTAGAAATATGATGAATAGGATAAATGAGCCAGTTATACAAAGTGAAATAATAACTGAAATGGAAGCTGGAATTAGATATGCAGAACGAATAGGATATCCAGTAATAGTTAGACCTGCTTATACATTAGGAGGAACTGGTGGTGGAATAGCTGATAATGAAGCACAATTAAGAGAAATATTAGCATCAGGATTACAATTAAGCACAATAGGACAAGTGTTGTTAGAAAAATCAGTTAAGGGTTGGAAGGAAATAGAGTACGAAGTAATGAGGGACTCTTATGGAAATTGCATAACTGTATGTAATATGGAAAATATCGATCCAGTTGGTATTCATACTGGAGATAGTATAGTTGTAGCACCATCTCAAACTTTATCAGATAAAGAATATCAGATGCTTAGAACTTCAGCTATAAAGATAATAAATGCAGTAGGAATAGAGGGCGGATGTAATGTTCAATTTGCATTAAATCCAAATTCATTTCAATATGCAGTAATAGAAATTAATCCAAGAGTATCGAGGTCATCAGCATTAGCATCAAAGGCAACAGGATACCCAATAGCTAAACTTGCAGCAAAGATAGCATTAGGATATGGATTAGATGAAATTAAAAATGCAGTAACTCAAAAGACTTATGCTTGCTTTGAGCCAACATTAGATTATGTAGTAGTAAAAATTCCAAAGTGGCCTTTTGATAAATTCTATACAGCAGATAGAACTTTAGGAACTAAAATGATGGCAACTGGAGAAGTAATGGCTATAGGATCTAATTTAGAGGCAGCGCTTTTAAAGGGAATAAGAAGCTTAGAAATAGGTAAGTATTCTTTAGATCACCCTAAGTTCAAAGAATTAAGCATACAAGAATTAAAAACTATAGTAATGAAGCCTGATGATGAAAGACTATTTGCTCTTGCAGAAATGATAAGAAGAGATTATAGAATAGAAAGTATATCTAAAATAACAGGAATAGATATATTTTTCCTAGAGAAGTTTAAATGGATAGTGGAAGAAGAAACTAGATTAAAGCTAAATAAAGTAGATGATTTAGATAAGGAATGGTTATTAGAATTAAAGAAAAAGGGGTTTTCAGATAAAGCGATAGCTGATATGCTGAAGGTTAATCCAGATGATATATATAAGTTGAGAAGTATTTGGAATATAAAGCCTTCATACAAGATGGTTGATACTTGTGGAGGGGAATTTGAAGCATTATCACCATATTATTATTCAACTTATGAACAATATGATGAAGTTCAGGTATCTGATAAGAAAAAGGTATTAGTTATAGGATCAGGGCCAATTAGAATAGGGCAAGGAATAGAATTTGATTATGCTTCAGTACATTGTGTAATGGCATTAAGAAAAATGGGAATTGAAACTATAATAGTAAATAATAATCCAGAAACAGTAAGTACGGATTTTAATATATCAGATAAACTATACTTTGAACCACTTACAGAAGAAGATGTATTAAATATAATAGAAAAAGAAAATCCATATGGAGTTATCCTTCAATTTGGTGGACAGACAGCTATAAAACTTGCGAACTTCTTAAAAGAAAAAGGAATAAAAACTTTAGGAACAACAGCAGATCAAATAGATATGGCAGAAGATAGAGAGAAGTTTGATGAATTACTTGAAAGCTTAGGGATTGATAGGCCAAAAGGCAAAGGGGTTTGGACTGTAGAAGAAGGGTTAGAAGAAGCTGAAAGGTTAGGTTTTCCTGTACTTGTAAGACCTTCATATGTCTTAGGGGGACAAGGAATGGAAATAACTTTTGATGAAGAAGAGTTAAAGTATTATTTAAAGAATGCTTTTTCAAAAGATAAGAAGAATCCTATATTAGTAGATAAATATTTAATGGGTAGAGAAATTGAAGTAGATGCTATATCTGATGGAGAAAATATTCTTATACCAGGAGTAATGGAGCACTTAGAAAGAGCTGGGGTACACTCTGGAGATTCAGTAACAATGTATCCGAGCCCAAATATAAGCAATAAAATAAAAAGTAAAGTTTTAAATTATACAAAAAAGATTGCAACATCAATTGGTATTAAGGGTATGATAAATATTCAGTTTATAGAGTTTGAAGGAAATCTTTATATAATAGAAGTAAATCCAAGAGCCTCAAGAACCGTACCATATATAAGTAAAGTAAGTAAGGTACCTATAGTAGATTTGGCTACAAAAGTAATGCTTGGATACAAGTTAAAAGATTTAGGATACGGAGTAGATATATATAAAGAGCCAGATTTAGTTTCAGTAAAGGTTCCTGTATTCTCAACTCAAAAATTACCTAAGGTTGAAGTATCCTTAGGGCCAGAAATGAGATCTACAGGAGAAGTACTAGGAGTAGGAAGAACTATAAGAGAAGCATTATATAAAGGATTTGTAGCAGCTAGTATGTATCCTTCAAATAAAGAAAAGAAGATATTGGCTACAATAAATAATCATGATAAAAAGGAATTCTTGCCTATAGCTAAAATGTTATCAGAAATAGGATATAAATTTATTGCAACAGAAGGAACAGCTAATCTTTTAAAGGAAGTTGATATAGAAGTTGAAACAGTAAGAAAGCTTCATGAAGATAAGCCTAATATATTAGACATAATAAAAAGTAAGGCAGTTGATTTAGTAATAAATACTCCAACAAAGGGTAATGATTCAAAAAGAGACGGATTTATAATAAGAAGAGCGGCAGTAGAAAGAAATATAGAAGTTATAACATCGTTAGATACATTAAGAGCAATAGCAGAAGTTAAATACTTTGGAATAGAAAATGAGAACTTAGAGGTATTTAATATAGCAGAATAGTTTTAAAATGCGAAGCATTTTTCAGTTTACAGTTCACAAGGCACAGTGCACAGTTATTAATTAGTTGAGAGTTGAAAGTTGAAAGTTATGGATGAAACTACTACGTAGTTTCTAAGATTAGGATATATAAAAACTCTAAGAGTTTTTAATAATAGTTTTCTTAATTCAGCAAAGCTGAATTATTTCCATAACTGTGAACTGTGCACTGTGAACTGTGCACTAAAAAATGCTTCGCAATTTATTATTTTCGACAACAAATAATATATTTATACAAAAAAATAAATTTTTAAATAAAAGTTTATACAAGTATTGACATAAAACGTACGTTCGTATATATTAATATTATAGAACTTATGTTTGGTGGAGGTCAATATGAACAATGATATTTTTGTAAAATTAAATTATAAAACAATAGGTGAATTTAAAAGTTTAATAGTAGATAGACAACATATAAGTAATGTAACAGAAAAGTATTTAATGTGTACAGGAAAATATGATAAAGATGGATGGACGTTTATATTTAAAGCAAATAGTATGAAGGAAGCTGAAGAATTTATAAATAGTAATTCATTAAATAAAAGTAAAAGTATTATAAAAAACGTAATAGGGAATAAATCTTCTATTATTGATAATGAAAAGATAAGTATTCCAGCATGGATATAAAAAAGTCGTCAAGGCGAGCTTGCCGAGCAGTCGACTTTTTTTCGCGCATGTGCATTTCCGAAGCTTGTCTGAGGGAAATCTTGCACGCGCACTTTATTCTATTTTTTTACTCTATAGGAATAACTTTAATAACTTATATTCTATAAACAACGATTTATCCACAGATTTTTAAAATATAATTTCCTATAGAGTAAAAAGGCAGAGATATTCTCTACCTTAAGCTTCATACAACTTTTTCTATATGTGATATAACTATCGATAATTCATTTATTAAACTTATAGTTGTTCCTTCATTTTCTTTTATATTACTTTTTATTATTTTGATATTAGGTCTTAAGGGAAAGTTTGAAAAGGTCTCTTTAACAATACCTAAATCACCATTACTTAACCTAACAACTGTCCCGTATGGGAAAGGAACAATAACTTTAGAAAAGACTTTAACTATATTGAAATCAAAGATAGTACCTGCATGACTCATTATATATTCCAAAGCATCACTGGCGCACATTGATTGTATATAATATTTCTGTGATGTTAACATATCATAAATATCTGCAATTGAAACTATTTTAGCAAGTTTATTTATTTGATTTCCAAATAATCCATTAGGATACCCTAAACCATCAATTCTTTCATGATGCTGTAATACTATCATTTTAATATCATTATTGATAAAAGCATTATTCTCTATATAATTATACCCTTTCTGACAATGATTTTTCATTAATTCAAATTCATCATAAGTTAGTGGAGCATCTTTCATAACTAAACCTTTATATATAAAAGCTTTACCTATATCATGTATCAGTGCACCTGTAGCCAGGTTTAAAAGCTCAGTTCTATTAAGCTTTAAATTTATTCCAACTACTAAGGATATAATAGCAACATTTACACAGTGATTATAAGTATTTAAATTCAGATTTCGTATATCTACTAAATAAGGTAATAAATCATCATTAGACAGTATAGCATCTAGAAGCTCTTCTGCTAATAAATAAACAGATTTCAAATATTCATCATTATCATTAGATAAGCCTGAGATTTCTGCATTTTTAAATGTACTATTTATTAATTCTAAAGCTTTATTCCTAAGATCAGGTTTTATTATATTTTTAATATCATCATTACTTAAATCATCAATAATATATAATAAGTCTATATTGAAACTTCTTAGTTTTTCTATTAAGGCAGTATTGATTTTAGTACCTTCATTTAGTAAAACTCTTCCTTCAATATCGTATAAGGTTTTAGCAAGATATGAATTAATTCGAACACTTTCTAAAGGAACAAGTCTCATATTTTATACCTCTACTTTTTATTTATATTATAACAATTTATGTAATATATTACTAGCAGTCACATATTAATTTATACATAATTAAAGGATTAAGATGTTAATCCTAATCCTTTAATTAAATTTATATATCTAATAAATTTTTAGTGTAGTTATTGTAAAGCTTTCTTAATGAGCTCATTTTATCTTCTAACTCAATTAGTAAGTCGGAAGCAACAGCATAGTTTTCATTAGTTAAAGCTTCTTTTATTCGAGTGAATAACCCCTTATTTGTATAAGTATCTTTCATTATATAATGTCTAAGGTTATCTATAGTCATCCAATTTGATATATCTAAATCTAATGCATTATCAGAATGTAATTTTTTAAATGATCTAACTTCAGAAGCATGGTTTAATATTATTCTGTGAATAATATCTGTAGTCCATCTTTGAATAGTTGCAAGTTTAAAACTATTTATTAATTTATCACTAAAGACATCATTTCTTTTTAATACATTTAGCTTATCAGGATATTTATCTAACTGAAGAAGATTTTCGTACACTGTAGCTGGAGCCTTACTAAAGTATTCATCTCTCTCTAGATCGGAGTAGAACTCAAATACATCTTCTTCACTTCTATAAGCTCTTGTCTTTTCTAAATATTTAGCATCTTCCCCAGGTTTCTTCGATAATTCAACCAAAAGCTCTTCTTCAGTTTTATTATTTTCAAGAGCATATATTATTCCATCAAGCATTGACATATATGAAACTGAAAGAGCTAGATATATATTTGTATGAGGATTAGGTGATCTAAGCTCAAATCTAGTTGCTAACGGATTCATTAAGTCTCTTATTAAACCTATTAATATAGTTCTATTTCTTGATGGATTATCAGGAGATACTCCAAGAGATGTAACTATACATATAGGGGCTTCAAAACCAGGTTTTAATCTTTTAAATGCACCACTAGTTGTAGAAATAAATGGATTCATAATTTCATAATTTTTTAATACTCCCATTATAGCTCCATATCCGATGCAGCTTAAGAAATCCTCCTTAGTTGCGTGGAATAAGTTTATTCTCTTTCCATCCTTAAGTTTTAAGCTAACACCTAGATGGACATGCATTCCAGATCCTGCAACATCATCGATAGGTTTTGCTTTAAAAGAAACATCTAAACCATGTCTTCTAAAGGTTTCTTGAGTAAGGATCTTAACAAAAATTTCATTATCAGCAGCTTGAACAGCATCTGAGTATTTCCAATCAATTTCAAGCTGTTCCATTATATGATTAAATTGTCCATTACTATCTAATTTGGATTTAACTCCTCCAACTTCTTTATGCCCCATTTCAGGCTCAAATCCATATGCTTCCATAAGAAGTAAGGTTTCTTCTAGTGCAGTTCTTACTGTTCCTTTAGTTCTAGTCCAGTATTGCTCTTGTAATACTTGAGATGTAGATAATTCTTCTATATGAGCTTGTTCATTTGGAGTCTTAACCCAAAATTCTAGTTCTGTAGCTGAAGTAATTATAATTTTATCTATATCATCATATTTAATTCCAAATGGATCTAAAGTTTCAGGTTTATTCTTAAAAATATCTAAAAGAGTTGATTTAAAAGTATTTATTGCAGAAGTAAGTATATTTCTTGAACATACTGCCTTATTGTTATGAATTAAAAATGAAGGGATTCTAAGAGTACCAACTGGTTTGTTAGTAATTGGATCAATATAATCGAAGTTATAGTCAACAAACCAATTTGCATTAAGATCTGCCACCATATCAACTTTTGCATCATTTAATGTTGCTATTCCAGGAAGTACAACTGAAGAACCATCTGTCTGAATTGCAACTCCGTTTAAAAATGAGTCAATATCGTCTAGAAATAATCTTGTAGGAATTTTTTCATCGGTGTCATTACCGGATAAGTCTATTCCAACAATAGATACAAATTTTATTTCAGGATGCTCTTTAAGTATTTTAGATAAGTCTTCTTTATTGTGTTTTGATTTAGAAATTGTAAAAATTAAATCTTTCATAAAAAAGTTCCCTTGCGAAAAATAACAAGGAAAATTCACTTCCTTTCTGTTGAAACTCGAATATTTAAGTGGTATAGACATCATAATATTCGTAAATTTTTTTATTTATAAAGCAATTCTATTATATACATCTTATGATGTCAATAATTAATTTGATGAAATAGTATTGGTAAATTATTTCTAATATAAGTAAGTATGAATAAGAATATAAATTTGTAGATTTATATTAAATAAAGGTATAAAATAAAATATAGAATTAAAGAAAATGGAGTGAGAGTAATTGGACAACAAAAATAGGCCAATAGGTTTTTTTGATTCAGGGGTAGGCGGACTAAGTGTAATGAAAGAGGCAATAAAAATAATGCCAAATGAGAACTATATATATTTTGGAGATTCTAAAAATGCACCGTATGGAGTCAAAAGCGTTAGTGAAGTTAGGGATCTAACTTTTAAAGCTGTAGAAATTCTATTAAATAAGGGAGTAAAAGGAATTGCAATTGCATGTAATACAGCAACTAGTGCTGCTGTTGCAGAATTAAGAAAGGTGTACCCAGAACTACCTTTAGTTGGAATAGAGCCTGCATTAAAACCAGCTGTAGAGCTTAATATACAAGGAAATATATTAATAATGGCAACAACAATGACATTAAAAGAAGAAAAGTTTAATAAACTAATGGGGAAATATAAAGATAAGGCATCGATAATTCCAATACCGTGTCCTGGTCTTGTAGAATTTATAGAAAGTGGTAAACTTCAAGGCGAAGAAATTGAAGAGTACTTAAGAAATAAAATAAATACATATAATAAAGGGAAAATAGCTTCTATTGTATTAGGGTGTACGCACTATCCATTTATAACAGATACATTATCAAAAATAGTTGGAAAAGATGTTATTATAATGGATGGGGGATTAGGAACGGTAAAAGAGTTAAGACGAAGATTAGAAAATAAAAACCTATTAACAGAACGTAATAAAAAAGGAGAAATAGAAGTTATAAATTCATATGGTAAAAATGAATTTATAGATTTAAGCAATAAACTTTTAAATATGTAGAAAAGAATTAAGCTTATAATAATATTATTATAAGCTTAATTTAAAAAAATATTTGTTAAATTGTTGACAAAAAAACTAATAATTGATATATTATAGTAAAGAGAGTTTTCAGAAAATTTAAACAATTAATAGATTTGGGGGTATTATATATGGAAATCAGAATAAAAGACGTATTAGGAGAAGATATAACTATAGAAGATGCTATTTTGCTAAGAGAAATTATTAGAAACAATATAAATTTAGGAGTAGTTCTTGATTTTCAGGGATTTAAAAGAATTCCTACAACTTTTTTAAATGTTCTTCTTGGAGATTTAATTAATAAGTTTGGAAGAGAGTTTATTTTTAAGCAAATAAATGTTAAAAATTTATCAAATTATAAAGATTATTCTAGAGTAGTGTTAGGAACTACTTTTCAATAAAGCATAGAGAAATCTATGCTTTTTTTATTAAATAATATATAATTACCATTAAGAAATAATTTATATATCATAATTTTGAATTCAATTATTCAAATATGATAATACTAATAAAAATGAAATCGAAGGGAGATTTATTATGCAAAATCCAATAGTAACTATAAGCATAGAAAATGGAGGAATTATAAAAGCTGAATTATATCCAGAAATAGCACCAAATACAGTAAGAAACTTTATAGATTTAATTAATAAAGGATTTTATGATGGAATTATATTTCACAGAGTAATACCAGGTTTTATGATCCAAGGGGGATGCCCAGATGGAACAGGAATGGGAGGCCCTGGCTATAGTATAAAAGGTGAATTCTCAAGAAATGGATTCAAAAACGATTTAAAACATTCAAGAGGAGTTCTTTCAATGGCTAGAACAATGATACCTGATTCAGCAGGAAGTCAATTTTTTATAATGGTTGCTGATTCTCCACATCTAGATGGACAATATGCATCTTTCGGAAAAGTTATAGAAGGAATGGAAGTAGCAGATAAAATAGTAAATTCAAAGAGAGATTATAATGATAAGCCATATGAAGATCAAAAGATTCTAAAAATGACAGTAGAAACATTTGGAGAAACTTATGCTTCACCAGAAATAATAAAAAATTAGTAATAAAGATTTAGGAGGGGTTATATGCTTGATAATAACAAATGTATCTTAGCTTATAATGTACCGGAGAGGGAAATAAATATATTAAAGGAAGAAGGATTTAAGGTTATATTAATATCTTCTGAAATGACAGAAATGACCATTAGGGATATTTTAGATGGCTTGAAATTTGAAACTTTCAATTCAAGCCTAAGAAATGAGTCTGTTATTCTTTTTAATAATTTTTCAGATGAAGAGCTTAGAGAGACTATAAGAAGTATTAGGCAAAATATCAAAGGTGGAATATTGGCAACAGTAACACCAGTTTCAATTGAATGGAAATTTAATTATTTAGTAGAACATTTAGTTGAAGAAAGAGAATGGTATTTAAAACAACAGAAGGGAAGATCTCAAAGTGAGTAGAGTTGGGGAAAAGATAAAGGAAGCTAGACTGAAAAGTGGAATGAGTCAGAAAGTATTAGCTAAAAAATTAGGTGTAGCTGAAAAGTTTATAAATGAAGTTGAAATGGGAAGAAGAGTAGCTCAGGAATCTTTAATTGAAAAAGCATCAAAGATATTAAATGCTGATTTTAATGATGTTAGCATGGTTGTTACTGATGAAGCTTTAATTGAAGAAAGAAAATCTATGAGTGAAGTTAAGAGTAAGGGATCTAAAGTCAAGGTAGAAAAGGATGAAGTTTGGACAAATGCATTTTCATCTGTACTTAAAAATGTCCCTATATTAGATTATTCTTTAAAAGGTAATAGAGGGTTTAAGGAATTACCTATACATTCAAATAAAGTTGAAGGATATTCCCAAGATAAGGTTATATACTTAGAAATTCAAGATGATGATATGTCTGGATTTAGAATGCTAAAGGGTGATTTAGCTTTTGCTACTTTAGTAAAAGAAGTAAGTAATAATGGAATATTTTTAGTTGAATATAAAGGAAAAAGAGCAATAAGACAAATAAAGAATCTAGGAAATTCTAAAGTTTTATTAGTAAGCAATGCAGGAAGTTTATTAACTGAAACTATGAATCTTAATGAAATCTCTGTCTTAGCTAAGTTAGAAAGAATAGAAATAAAATTATAATAAAGAAAGTTGTTTTGAATTTATTAAGTTCAAAACAACTTTTTTTTTACTCTTTAGGAAATTATAAAAAGTTTTCCTTTTGGATAACTTTGAGTAATTTCCTTTCTTTTTATCAAGAAAGATTATTAATATATAGTACAAATTACAAATTAAGTTCCCACTTTATCAAAAAAATACATATATTGATATAAACAAAATTTGAGAGGTGATAACTATAGAGAACATAAATCCAAATAAAGTAGATGCAGGATTAGGGCTTATACAAAATGTACCAAAGAATATATTGAGTAAATTAGGAATAAGTTACGGTGCTGATTTTTCTGAAGGTAACACTATAGAAGTTACTATAATATCTGGAGATAGTGCTGAAAATGTAGCTAAGATTGTAGAGGATTTAGGTGGGAAATATGAGAATTTAGGTTTTGGATTTGGAATAGTTAATATACCTGTTGAGAACTTATGGAGGTTAGCAAATAGTAATTCAATACAATATATAGAATTACCTAAAAGCTTATATACTACAGATGCTCAAAGTAATAGAGCAGCTTGTGTAAACACAGCTAGGGAGAACTATGGTATTCAAGGTGAAGGTGTTCTAATTGGATTTATAGATTCAGGTATAGATTTTACTCATCCAGCATTTAGAAATGAGGATGGAACAACAAGGATAGATTATATATATGACTTAAGCAATGAAGGGCAGATCTATAATCGTGACAATATAAATACAGCTCTTCAAAGTCCAGACCCATATGCAATAGTTCCCTCTTATGATAATACAGAACATGGAACTCATGTAGCTGGGATTGCTTGTGCAGGAGGGAATATTAATCCATCTTTTTATGGGGTAGCTCCTAAAAGTTCAATTGCCATGGTTAAAAGTACTAGAGGGAGGTTTGCACTTAGCTCTAATATAATGAGAGGGTTGAAGTTTCTAGTTGATATAGGAAAGGAGCTTAATAAACCATTAGTAGTTAATATAAGTTTAAGTACTAATGATGGAGCTCATAATGGCACAAGTTTGCTAGAGCAATATATATCTACTGTAGCGACTTTAGAAAGAATCACTATTGCAATTGCAGCTGGAAATGAGGGGGATGCGGCTCATCATATTGGAGGAGAGTTATCAGGAGAAAAAAGAATATCTATAAATGTAGCAGAGGATGAGCAAGCGGTAGTATTAAATTTATATAAATCGGTTTTATCTAATATAGCTATAAGGATAACAAGTCCTACAGCAGCTACAAGTGGAGAAATAATAATAAGAGAGGGATATACTGAAGGAATAATAGGAAGAGATAGATATCAAGTTTTTTATACTGGGCCTAAGCCTTTTGATTTGATAGGAGAAATATCAATTGCATTATTAACAAATGGTCAATATATATCAGCAGGACAGTGGGAAATCAGGATATCATTACAAAACGAATATAAAGGTATATTTGATATGTGGTTACCTATATCTGAAGGGCTTAATATTAATACAAAGTTTTTACAACCAACAGTTTTAAATACACTTGGAATTCCTGCAACAGTAAGCAATATAATTGCAGTTGGAAGTTACAATTATGTTACTAATAATATATCTTCCTTTAGTGGACGAGGAAGACCGGTAGTATTTAAAGCAGTAAGACCTGATTTAGTTGCACCAGGAGAAAATATTTCAGCACCAACTCCAAATAGATCATTTGATACAAGGAGTGGCACATCTATGGCGACGCCACATGTAGCTGGTATTGCAGCATTGATGATGGAGTGGGGGATTTTAAAAAGAAATGATCCTTATTTGTTT
Organism: Clostridium sp. C8; assembly: GCF_001010885.1. NCBI lineage: Bacteria > Bacillati > Bacillota > Clostridia > Eubacteriales > Clostridiaceae > Clostridium > Clostridium sp. C8. The sequence goes on from NZ_LBMX01000005.1 coordinate 19,858, forward strand.
GGTGAAAGGTTGAAATATTACTTAGTAATTTCAGCAAAAAGGCCTAGGACAGATGTAACTTATCCAGATCCAAGTTGGGGGTATGGAGAGGTATGTCTAAGTTCTGCTATAGAAAGTATAATAAATAATATAGGGTTTATTGGTACTAGAAATAGTGGGAATTATAGATATGATGAAGAAAAACAAAGCGATAGCAATGGAATTAATTATAAAGATATCACGGCTGAGGAAAATAACGTTTTTATTAAATTGGAGGAAAAGGAAGTGGATATCAAAAATAATAAGTATAGACAAATGAGTATATACAAGGATCTTCAAAGTGAAGCACTTCAAAATTATCAGAATTACTCAGAGGTTGTAGGTTTTTTAATTGAATATAGTTCTAGGGAGCAAGCGCTAAAAGTAAATGATATACCAGGTGCATCAATTGTGTTAGTAGATAATAACTTTGGAATCGCTTTTATACCATTTAATAGAGTACTAGAACTTGAGCCATATGTTAAAGATGTAGTTTCAATAGAAATACCTGTAATTTATACATTAGAGCAATCTTCACCTGTAGAAGCAAGTGGGGCTCCGTTATTTCATAACAATCCATTTATACAGTTAAATGGTAGAGGAGTTGTAGTAGGAATCATAGATACTGGAATAGATTATTTAAACAATGAATTCATGAGAGAGGATGAGACTACGCGAGTAGTTAGGATATGGGATCAAAGTTTAAATGGAGAGGATAGAATTTATGATGTAAAGTTAGGGATAGAGTATAACAGTGATCAAATAAATCAAGCTATACAAGCAAATAAAAGAGGAGAAGATCCTTATGCTATAGTACAGACTAAAGATGATATAGGGCATGGGACTATGGTAGCTAGTTTAGTTGGTGCTAGAGGAATAAATCCAGAAGTTATGGGAATAGCTCCAGATTGTGAGTTTGCAATAGTTAAATTGAAACAAGCTCCAAGTGTGATATTAGATTATGCAGGTGTTAGTACACCAGGAAGTGGAAGATATACAAGTATAGAACTATCTTTAGCAATACGGTATTTGAATATGTTAGCAAGTGACTTAGGGAAGCCTATGGTTATATGCCTCCCTGTAGGAAGCAATATAGGATCACATGATGGGACCAATGTAGTTGAGGCATATATATCACAAATAAGTATTCAACTAGGAGTAGTATGTGTTACGGGTACTGGAAATGAAGGTGATACAGACACACATACAGAAGGAAGGTTTGATAGACCAGGGCAAATAAGAACTTTAGAAATCAGAATTGGAAAGGGACAAAGAGATTTAAATTTTCAAATATATATTCAACAACCTGATAAGGTTTCAATAGGAGTAGTATCGCCCTCTGGAGAAGTCGTTGAAAGAATACCAGTAAGACTAAATAAAGTTGAAAAGGTAAATTTTATTTATGAAGGAACAAGAATGAGAATTTCATATATATATCCAGATCTTTTTACAGGAGACCAGATAATAAGTATAGAAGCAAGAGGGTTAAAGGAAGGAATATGGCAATTTAGATTATATGGAGATTATGTAGTGGATGGACGATACTGGAGTTGGCTACCACAAAGAAGTTTACTTGATCCAGATACCAAGTTCTTAAGTCCAAGTCAATATACGACACTAACAATTCCTGCAACAGCAAGAAGTGTAATAGCAGCAGCATTTTATAATCAAAACAACAATGCTACTATAGGACAATCTGGTAGAGGATTCACAAGAGATGGGAGAATAAAGCCAGATATTGCAGCAGGAGGAATAAATGCAATAGTTACAACACCAGGCGGAGGAACTAGGATAGTTAGTGGCTCATCTGTGGGGACCTCCATTACAGCAGGATGTTGTGCACTTTTAATGCAATGGGGAATAGTTAATGGTAATGATCCGAGTTTATATGCAACGGAAATAAGAACTTATTTAATAAGAGGAACTAGTATGAGAGTTGGAGATATATATCCAAATGAGCAGTGGGGATATGGAACAATTAACATGAAAGGAGTATTTGATGCTATAAGGGAAAATTTAGCAGGTGGAGTTGATCAAACAAGATCAAATGATGACTATGAGGATAATGATTTTTTTGTAAGTAAGCCTGAAGAAATATAATAGAACTATTTTAACTATAAAAGCATATATTAATTAGAGGAAAAATATTAAAGGAGAAATATATGGCTCAGAAAGGCAGATTAAAGGTACAATGTTTTGTTAATGAAACTTATTTACCTGTTGAAAATTCAAAGATAACTATAAGACCATCATTTGGTGGGCCAGAGACAAAAGATATAGTTTTATCTACCGATTCTATGGGAGAATCCGAAATAATAGAATTAGATGCACCTCCCTTGGAATACTCACAACAACCAACAGGACAGGTGCCTTATAGTATGTATGATGTAAGGGTAGAGAAGGAAGGGTTCCAAAGTATATTAGTAAATAGATGTCAGATTTTCCCTGAGGAATTAGCTATACAGCAATGCAATCTTATTGAATCTTTAAATAGAGCATATAGAACTGAAACTATAAATGTTCCACCGAATACATCAAATATTTCACCAACTGCTCCCAATGCATCGCCAACTGCAGTACAAGGAAATATAGTGGAAATCATAAATATTGGACCAAATGTTTTAAATGGAAATTATCCAGAAAAGATTCCAGAGGAAGAAGATAAGCCATTGCCACCTCCAACAAGTGGAGTTGTTTTACAAAGACCAGTAGTACCTGAGTTTATAGTTGTTCATGCTGGGGGTCCCAATAATGCATCGGCACCTAATTATAGAGTCCCTTATAAAGATTATATAAAGAATGTTGCATCATGTGAAATATATTCAACTTGGCCAGAAAATACAATACGATCAAATGTTTATGCTATAGTATCATTTACATTAAATAGAATATATACAGAATGGTATAGGGGTAAGGGAAAGAACTTTGATATAACAAATTCAACAGCTTATGATCATGCATTTACTTTTGGAAGAAATATATTTGAAAGCATTAGTGCGGTAGTAGATGATATATTTGCAACTTATGTAAGAAGAATAGGAAGAAAGCAACCGTTATTAACACAATATTGTGATGGTAAAAATGTATCTTGTCCAGGATGGATGACTCAGTGGGGAAGTAAATACTTAGGGGATCAAGGCAAGACTCCATATGAAATACTAACGAGCTTTTATGGAAGTGATATAGAATTAGTAACTGCAGATCAGGTTAAAGGTGTACCAAAATCATATCCAGGATATGATTTAATAGTAGGATCATCAGGAGATGCGGTTAGGACTGTACAAGAATTTTTAAATAGAATAGCTCAAAACTATCCATTAATTCCTAAGGTTGCTCAAGATGGGATATATGGTGCGAAAACTGCTGAGGCGGTAAGAGTATTCCAAGGAGTATTTAATTTACCGCAAACAGGAATAGTAGATTATGCAACTTGGTATAAAATATCAGATATTTATGTAGGTGTAACAAGAATAGCAGAATTAAGAAGTAGCACTAGAAATGTTCAAAGGATATTTATACCTCCTAGGTCTTTTGATAACCATTACGATTCAACAGTTCCTAAATTTAATTATATGGATGACATGATATAGTATAAATAAATTAACAATTAAAAATGATTTGATTTTTAAAACTCCTACGGGAGTTTTTTTGTTAAGTTTCCATCTTGTATTATTAATTTTTTATCATGAATAGGTATTTATAAAAAAAATATACATCCTTCGACAGTACTTCTTTTTTTATTATAATAGAGGTATAATAGATATAAATATGTGATAATCTTAACGGTGTTATTATAAATTAAATAAAATTAGGGAGGTAGGTTATGAAAGGCACAGTTGTTTCTACATGGATAAGAACATGTAGAGATTTGTATGGAAATGATATTATAAATAAAAGTTTAAAATCTGTAGATTGGTCGGAAGATATAGTATTTACACCTTTAGAAGATGTAGATGATACTAAAATATTTAAACTTATAGAAATTATAGCTAATAATGTAGATACTCCAATAAATAAATTATGGCAAATTATTGGGGAAAATAATTTAAATAAGTTTTTAGAGGACTATCCTGTATTCTTTAAAAGGGTAAATTTATATAAATTTTTAAATTCCCTTAACTTTATACATGCAATAATAATGAAGAAGATAAAGGGAGCAAAACCACCTAAAATGGTATTGGAACCGGTAACAAATGATAGCATATATTTTACATATAGATCAGATAGAGAACTATTTGATTATTTTTTAGGGTTATTACATGGAAGTGCTAAATATTTTGGAGAAAAAATCGAAGTAAAAGAGATAGAGAGAAAAAAGGGAGAACTTAAAGTACACATAAAATTTGAAAATACTATTCAACATAGTAAAAAGTATAATTTTAGTAAAGCTTTATCAAGTATAGGCTTAAAAAGCTTAGAGTTAAAGATGACTATGCCTATATTTATAATTATGACTTGTGTTGGTATAGCACTTTCAGGATTGGCTAAGGGTCTATTAATTGGGGGCATATCAGGAGTCATTTCAGCTATTGTATCATATATGACAGTGAAGCCTTTAAATGACATAATAGAAAATATAGAAAATAGAAATTTTGAAGATATTGATAGAAGCATTAAAACTAATGATAAGCTTGAAAAAATATATTTAGGAATATCAAAATTAAAAGATAGCATAGGTAAGGATTCAACATCTGCTAATCTTGCAATAAATGAGTTGTCAGTATTTACTAACAATATGTACAATACTACAGAAAAAATGAAGGAAGCAACTAGAGAAATAGCAGAGTACTCCGAACAGGTTTCACAATTAGCTACTCAACAAGAAATAAGCACTGAAACTCTTGTGAAACAAACCAATGAAAATATGGTAGCTTTAAAAGAACTTGTACAATCTGAAAATAAAAATAAAGTAGAGCTAGATAAATCAGTAGAAAAGATAAATCAAAGTCATATTAATGTAGATAAGTCAAGTGAAGCTATAAAGGAATCCTTAAAATCATTTATGAATGTAAAAGAAAAAGGTAAAAATCTTAAAAATAAAACTGAGGATATAACTAATATAGTATCATTAGTTTCAGGAATCGCAGCACAAACAAATCTTTTAGCATTAAATGCTTCAATAGAAGCAGCAAGAGCAGGCGAACAAGGTAGAGGCTTTGCTGTAGTTGCAGAAGAGGTTAGAAAACTTGCTGAGCAATCTCAACAAGCGGTAAAGGATATTAATAGTAATTTATTATATTTTGCAGATGAAATAAATTCATTAGTAGGTAGCATAGAAAGTCAATATAGCGTATTAGAATTAGAAACTACTAACTTAGAAAATGTAAGAAAAATAAGTTCAGAAGCCAATGACCTAATTAAAGTTGTATCAGATGAAACTAATAAATCAATAACTCAATTAAATAGTGAAGTGGAGTCTGTAGAAGAAATGTTTAAAACTATTGATTCATTGGCAGCAATTGCAACAGAGAACGCATCATCATCACAAGAAGTTAACAGGAATATAGAAGAATTTACCAATAATATTCAAGATATGATTGAAACACTTCAAAAGGTTAAGGATGTTGGAGATAACTTTGCAAATGATATAGAAATATAATTGGAAAAAATTACACCTCAGGGGTCCAAAAAATTGGAACTTAGGTGTAATTTTTTTGTTTTATTATTTAGGACTTTTAATTTAACTCATGTTTATGTTTAAAATAAAAATAAATAGTTTGGATTATAAATACTAAACTAAGTAATCCAAAAAAAGGATATAGAGATCCTATTAACTTAGAAAATCCAATTCTTGATATAGGAAAGGCAATAATTATAACTAAGAAAATTGCTTTCTTAAAGTCTATGTTTAAAGTATTATCTAATGTCTTACTTATAGAGTAAACATCAGAAACTTCAGTCGAAAACATTTCCAACCAAATTACAACTAGTAACAATGCTTGAATTATGTTTCCAAAACGCTGAGCCACAAATAACAAAGGTACTTCATATTGATGTATATATGGTTGATTTATCATTAGCAAGAAGTTTATTGCAAAGCTTAAAGCAGCTAAACCTAAAGCTCCTAAAGCTATTCCATAGAACATGGTTTTAGGCTTTCTAACTTGATTACTTAAAGGAACTAAGACTCCTAAACAACAAAGTGTATTATAACCTGAGTATAAAATAGTAGATAAGGTTATCCCTGTTTTTTTAGGCTCAAACTTAGTCAAAAATTCTAATGAAATCATATCTTTGCAAAACATAAAATATAGTATGGTTATTGTAGTGATAGTTATTACCAAAGTTGGAACAATAAAGGAATTTATCTCTATTAATCCATCAGTATCTCTTAAAAGGAAAAATATAGCTAAGGCTATCATTATAAGAGAACCGATTATCTTAGGTATTCCAAAAAATTGATTTATTAAAGCTCCGCTACCAGCTAAAATAATTGATGCACTAGAAATGAGATAAAGAGTAGTGATAACACCAGTTATTTTACCAAGAAGATTTGGGCTAACTACTTTAATTACATCTCCATAAGAGTTTAACTTATACTTAATACTTATTTTGGAAACCATAGTACCCATGATTACATAAAATATGCCACAAGCTATAATTCCTACAAAACTAGATATTCCATATGAAGTAAAAAACTCCTTAATCTCTTGTCCAGAAGCAAGTCCAGCCCCAACTATTGTTCCTATGAAAACAACAGCTATTTGAAAAATTTTAGAAAGTTCCCGTTTCATTTATATATCCCCCTAATTTCTATCTATTAACAAATATATATGTATTGAGTTACTTTTATTCTTCAAAAATGAATAAGGTATATATTCTTAGGGAAAATAAGTTTAAGGACAATATGTAAGGAGGTATTATAAATGAAGAATAGAAAAATAATAATGTGTTATTTATTAGTAATTATGAATCTTTTTTTATTATCATGTTCTAAAAAAGAAATTAACGAAGAAGCTAACATAGATTTATTTAACCCTAAAGCAGCATCAGAAGTAGCAAAGGATTATTTAAGCTATGTGAAAGAGAATAATATTAAAGAAGCAAATAATTTATGTACAGATCAACTTATAAGTAAAAATAAAGAAATATCTATGGGAGGAACAAGAATAATATCTTATGCACCTGATAATTTAATAGAATCCTCAGGATCTGCATATATATTATTTAATGTAGTTAGGAATTCAGAATCAGAATCAAGATGTGATTTAGATAATTATGCAATAAAGGTAGTTAAGATTGGTGATGAATACAAAATAGATGAAATTAAATCTATAAACAAAAAACAAGTTTTTGTTAGAGATAGATCATTAAGAGTTATTGGAGAGGATGGGGGAAAAAGTGATTTAATATTAACATTAAACAACTTACCGAGAGATATTTATTTAAGTGAAAATAAAGTAATGCTTTATAAAGAACAAACACCAAATGAAAAATTTGGGCCTATATCAATAGGATATAGGGGCCAAAAGGTAGCAATTTCAACAATAGGTGATAATAAATCATTTATATCAATTGCATATATGGAAGAAAGTAAGGAAGCCCAAGCCCAAGCACAATCAGAAGAAGCGGGTGGATCAGCAGATAAGGGGATTACAGGAAGTACCAATTTAGAAGAAGTATTAGATAAGCCTATAGCAAAAAAAGTAATATCACTAGATATTTTAGATAACATAAAGTTACAAGACTTGATTTTCTCAAAGGAAGAGGAATATTTAATAGTAAGTTATTTAAATTCTAATTCATTAAATAGAATGAATGTTTATAGCACATCAAAAGGTGATCTTATTAAGCTAAAATTTAATGAGATGTTTCCAGAAGATAAGTATAACATAGCATTAAAGGAATTTGATAAAAATACAATTACCATTGAAGTAACAGGAAAGGCTAAATTAGATAATATAAACAAAGAAGTTATAGGTAATTATAAAGTAAATATGGAAGAGGAAGAAATTGAAAAAATATTTAATTCATAAAAGGCTTAACATATAAAAATATTGTAGTAGAATAAAAGTACAACTTAAAATAAAGTTGTACTTTTACTTTTTAGGAGGAACTTATGAAAACATGGAATGGTAAGAGATATCATAGTTTAAACTATTATCTTAGAAATAAATTTAATGAAAAAGTGTATAAAATATCACTAGATGGAGGATTTACATGCCCTAATAGGGATGGGAAAGTTGCTACGGGGGGATGTACTTTTTGTAGCGCAAGAGGTTCTGGAGATTTTGCAGGAAGTAGAATTTTATCAATAACAAAGCAGTTTGAAGATAGAAAAGATATGATGGAGAAAAAGTGGAAGGATGGAAAGTTAATTGCATATTTTCAAGCTTACACAAATACATATGCTCCAGTAGACGAACTTAGAGAAAAGTATGAGGAAGCTTTAAAGCAAAAAAATGTAGTAGCAATATCAATAGCAACAAGACCAGATTGCATCGATAATGATGTTTTGGAGTTCTTAACAGAGCTAAATAAAAAAACTTATTTAATTATAGAGTTAGGCCTACAAACTATAAATGATGAAACGGCAAGAGACTTTAATAGAGGATATGATTTTGAAGTCTTTGATAATACTTTAAAAAGGCTATTAGAAAGAAATATAGAAGTTGTAGCTCATACAATTTTTGGACTACCAGGAGAAACAAAAGAGGATATGCTAAAGACTGTTGATTATATAGCACATTCAGGAGCCAAAGGTATAAAATTTCATTTGCTTCATTTAATGGAGGGAACAAAGATGGTTAAACAGTATGAAAGCGGAGAGTTAAAATTGTTAAGCCAAGAAGAATATATAGCTTTAATATGTGAAGGAGTCTCTATGTTGCCAGAAGAAATGGTTGTTCATAGGCTAACAGGAGATGCCCCAAGAGAATTATTAATAGGTCCTATGTGGAGTTTAAAAAAATGGGAAGTGTTAAATGCTATAGATAAAGCATTAGAAGATAATGATATTTGGCAAGGGAAAACTTATATCAATTAACAATCAACAATTAATAAGGAGGGGGGTTTTTATGAATATAGATGTTATTATATCAGCGGATCATATTAAGGAAGAATATCTAGAAAATAAAACTGTGGTAGTGATAGATATGCTAAGAGCAACATCTGTTATTATTACAGCCTTAGCCAATGGAGCGAAGGAAGTCATTCCAATGTTGACCGTAGAGGAATCTTTTAAGAAGAAAATGGAACTTTCAAAATTAGGAATACCATCTTTACTTGGAGGAGAAAGAAGAGCGGTAAAAATAGAAGGATTTGACTTCACAAATTCACCATTAGAATATACTAAAGAAAAGATAGACCAAAAGGTAATTATATTAAGCACTACTAATGGGACAAGGGCTATTAATTTGAGTTTAAAGGCAAAGAAAATATTAATAGGAGCAATGATAAACGCTAATGCTGTTGTTGAATTATTAAAAAATCAAGAAGAGGATATAGTATTTATAAATTCAGGAACCAATGGTGAATTTTCTATGGATGATTTTATATGTTCAGGATATATGATAAATTTATTGTGCCAAAGTCATGAACATAACTTATCAGATATAGCAAAGACGGCTAGATATATATATGCTAATAATAGTGATGTGGTACAGTATATAAAAAATGCTAGGCATTATAATGTATTGAAAGCTTTAAATTTAGAAGAGGATTTAAAATATTGTTGTAAAAAAAGTATTGTTGATATAGTTCCCATAGTCAATAAAAGTAGCAAAACTATATCTATAATTAGTAAATGATAATAAATTTCAATTATTTTAAATTTTCTATTGACAATAATGTGAAAAGATTATATTATAATATTAGATTGATAATGAATATCAATTAAGCGGAAAAAATACTATTAAAAGCTCCACACTTTTAATAGTATGGATTATATACAAACAAACTAAACTCCTATAATTATAGAATTTATTTCAATAAAAGATGACTAAGCATTACACTTAGTCATCTTTTATTTTGTTTGAAAATAATTGTAATATCCTTTATAGGAAAAGATTTAATTGTTCTTAATTTTTAAAATTTATCAATAGTAAATAATTTTATCCTTTTATTAAAACATTTTCATTAATTACAAGGTAACTCATATTTAGTGTAATCTATTATTATGATATTATTAATATTGTACATAAGATTAAATTAAAGGAGGAAATTCCTATGAGCAAATCTAGAATAATTACTCTTATAATTTCGGGATTATTAGCCATAGCAGTGGCTGGTGGAGTATACTATACATATTCTAAAAATGAAGTTGGTGATAATAACACAACTAATATTGAAGAAAACAAAAAACTTGCATCTGATAAAAATAAGAATGATAATGATAAAAATAAAGAGACTGAGATACCAGATAATAGTGATGGAGAACCAAATATTAATGAAGAAAATAATGATGGAAGTCCTGATTTAGGTGGTAATGTTCCAAATAATAATGATAATTCTAATAACGAAACTGTACCTCCGAGTCAACCAGAACAAGCGCCTAAAGCTCCACAAGGAGGTAGTGTTAATCCTAATACTATTACGCCAGAGGTTCCACAACAACCATCAACCTCAGATGATAGTAATTATATAGCAGAAATTGAGCAAGCTATTTTTCAAAGAGTAAATAAAGAAAGAGCAGCAGCGGGACTTACAGCTCTAAGTTATAATACAACTATGGAATACTATGCTAGAATAAAATCAAAAGATATGGGAGATAAAGGATACTTTGATCATAAAGACCCACAAGGTAGATTAATTACAGAACAAATGAAAGCAGATGGAGTATCATATAATGCTTGGGGAGAAAATATTGCTTATATCCAAGGTGCTAGAGGAGATTCTGCTTTAGCAACACAATTTATGGATAATTGGATGAATTCACCAGGACATAGAGCTAATATATTATCATCAAATTTTAGTAGTATAGGCATTGGTGTTTTTAAGATAGGAGATACTTATTATGCAACACAAGAATTCTATAGATAATAAATAATAATTAAAAATTAAAAAGCTATTATTTCACAATTATAATTTTATGAAATAATAGCTTTTTAAATGAATTTGTTTAAATTACTATATAACTTGGAATATAAAGAATTTTAGATAATAAGATTCATCAGAGTTCCATAAAATTGGATGGTCTGCACTTTGAGTTCTTATTTCCACTTGTCTTAATGTTCTTCTAGCATCATGAGCTGCTTCTTGAACTGTTTTCTTTAATTGTTCTTCACTCATATAATGAGAGCAAGAGCAAGTTGCAAAGTATCCACCTGATTTAACCATTTTTAACCCTCTAAGGTTTATTTCCTTATAGCCTCTAATTGCAGAGTTAACTGTGTTTCTTGACTTTGTAAATGCTGGAGGATCAAGAATAACAACATCAAATTGTTTTCCTTCTCTTGACCAATCTCCAAGTATATTAAAGGCATTATGACATTCAAATTTAACAGTATCTTGAAGATTGTTAAGTTCTGAATTTTTTCTAGCACAATCAATAGCATGTTGAGATACATCAATACCTAATACTGATTTAGCTCCTGCAATACCAGCATTTAAAGCAAAGGAACCTGTATGAGTAAAGCAGTCTAATACATCCTTATCTTTGCAGATTCTGTGTATAGCAGCTCTATTTTCCTTTTGATCTAAAAAGAATCCAGTTTTTTGGCCATTTTCTAGATCAACTATGTATTTAACTCCATTTTCTATTATTTCAACATTTGTATCAAAAGCTTCAGTTAAGAATCCCTTAGTTTGTTCAAGACCTTCTATTTCTCTTGTCTTGATATCACTTCTTTCATAAACACCTTTAGCTGCGTACTCATCAACTAAAACCTTAACTATTATATCTCTATACTTATCCATACCTAAGGTAGAAATTTGAATTACATAATAATCTTCAAATTTATCAACAGTAAGACCAGGTAAAAAATCTGCTTCGCCAAAAATAAATCTGCAAGATGATGTATCTATAACAGTTTTTCTGTATTCAAAGGCATTAGCAAATCTCTTTTTAAAGAAATTATAATCTATTTCCTCGTCAATATCTGTTGTCATTATTCTTATAGTAATTTTACTTTTATCATTAATATAACCCTTACCTATAAAAAATCCTTTATGATTATATACTTCAACTATATCGCCGTTTTCATAATCACCATCATATTCATTTATTTCATCAATATATATCCAAGGTCTACCTTGCTCAGCTCTTTTATTCTTTCCCTTATGTAAATAGAACTTACTTGCCATAACTTATCCTATCTCCTTTTTAAATTAAATCTTATAAAATTATAACATATATATAATTAAATCAATATTATAAAGTTAAATAGTACAAGTTTAATATAATAACTTTATGTGAATTAATAGGTAGTAGAGACAAATTCACCAGTTAATCCATCAAATGCAACTAATGGATGATATCCATTTGCGGAATAATGAAAATTGTACCTAAAACCATATTGATTCCTATAGGTTTCACAATTAATTGAATCTAAATCAATCAATACTTGTTTAGGTTTTTTGATAGAGTAAACTTTATCTTGATCTATAGGATATCAGCATTAAATTTTAGAACTATAGCCCACTAAAATATTAAATATTTATTAAGAATTGAAATTAATACAATATTAGACAAAAATATACATTTAATTATAGTAAAATATTCATGTATTATAAATAAATTATGAGGTGATTTTATGAAAGCTAAAACAAAACAATTGCTAACATTACTTATGGCAGGGTTACTGTCTATTTCTGTTCCATTTACTACTTATGCAAGTACTTCAGCAAAAAATTCACTTGTGAATGTTATTGTTTCTGAGAGTGATGAACAAACTATAATTGCTCAAGTACCAAAAGAATATGTTGATGAATATAAAGAAAAATTAAAAGATCCAGTTTTTAAACAAGAGCAAATTAACATGATGAGTGGTAATAATAGTGATCTTTCAGAAGGAAGAATTGTTGCACAAAGTCTTCCTGAAGGAAAAATGATTGCACAAAGATATTTGTATAGGTCTGATATAAAAAGGATATATGAATCTGCTACGGCACCGAATGCATTGGAAAATCTTATTCTTAATTTTGGGCCAAGCGCTGCTGTTTCAAAGATAATAGCAACTTTAGGGCTAGGTAGTCCATGGGGTCTTGTAGGTGCATTAGGAACTTGGGCAGTTGAGTATATAAGAGTTAAGCCAGAGGACTGGTGGACGCAATCGTATATAATGATTTTAGAAAAGAGTATTAGTTGTGTAAGAGTATCACATATTCAAAATCTAAAGCCAACATATCCTGCAGCTTGGTTAATTTTAGAAAGATTGTAAGTTTATTAATATATGAAAACTAATTATTTTATAAGAAATATTAAAGTTTTATGTAATAAAAAGATATTTATATATTTTGTTCGAGGGATTGGATGGATAGTTTTACCCATTGCAATTCACATAGGATTATTTCACAAGGGAGTTTTGGATGAATATCCAATTTTATCTTTAGTTTTTGTTTTAATATTTCTTCTTACAGATTATAAAGTTAACTATAAAGATATGAAAGCTTCAAAACGAGTGATTATAATTTTATCATACCTTGTTGCTTGTATTATATGTGGATATGTTGTTTATATTATAGGTTGCAAATTCTAAAAAATATTATTATAAAGAATAAAGAAAAAGATTATGTCTTATATAAATTAAGATATAATCTTTTTAAATACTAAATAATTAAAGTCTTAGAAAACTAAGGCTTTTTATTTTGCTTGAAAATCGTCCTATGTGCTTTAGATGTGTAGGGGAAAATACTATTGTTAAACAAAATAATTTTGTGTCACAAGGCTCATAGAGGTTTGTGGGATAAGGAGGATATATGTTAAAGAAAGAACTATTAAAATTAATAGAAAAAGCTGGTGATGGTGAAAATATAGATTCATTGCTAGAAAATAGTGATTTAGCTAAATCACTACAAGCTAATGGACTTACCTTAGATGCATTTAAGGAGAAAATGAAAAATGATAAAGATTTTAAAACTTTTATTGATAGTGAAAATGACAAGTATCATTCAAAAATCTTAAAAACTTGGAGGGAAAATAACTTGGAAAAGGAACTTGAACCTTTTATAAAAGGAAAGTACCCAGAATTAGTTACTTATCCAGCACAAAAGAAGGTGCTAGAACTTGAAAAAGAATTAGAGAAAGACAAGTTAATACTAGAAAAGACCTTTTAAATCAGGATATAAAGTATGTTGCAGATAAAAAGTTATCTGCTAGTATAATTGAAAAGTGTTTAGGTAAAGATTTGGATAAGACTAAAGAAGTTATAGATTCTATAGCAAAAGATTGGTCTGATGGATTAGAAACTATAACTACAGAAAAAATGAAACAGTCTAGTTATGTACCGGGTAAAGGTAGTGCTGGAGATCCAATCTCTATTGGTGCATCAATTGCATCACAGTTAAACAATTCAAGTAAAGTCCAAAATAATCCTTGGGAAAATGAATAGGAGGAATGAAAGAATGAATTTTATAAAACAACTTATACAAATAAAATGGAGATTTTAACAACTCCAGTAAATTTAGTTACTTTTAGTGGTACAGTTTTAGATTCAGGAGTTGCAGCTAATGAAGAAGGTAAAAAAATAGTTTTATCAGGTAGCTTAATTGATGCTGATGGGAACGTAGTAAAACAAACTGGAGCTACAGGCTCAGAAACTTTGAGCACTACTCCAGTTAGAATTTTATATAAAAATATATGGATTAACTGCTGAAGAAGTCAAGTTAATTGGTGATGGTAAAATGGATGAAGCTTAGTTTTCTTTAACAATTTTTCTATATTAAATTCATTCATAAATTTATACCATTAAGTTATGAATATAAAATTCAAATACAAATATAATTATAGTATAAAGCAATTATTTGGGGGATTTAGATGATATTTAAGGCAATTGTTATACCAACTCCAAGAAGAATACGAAGGTTTGTGGAGAAGAAAATAGATGAATTTACAAGTGAGAGCATAACAGCAAATGAAACTGTGAATAAGGAATTAGAACATATTGATATAACAAAAGATACTTTTAAAAATTATGGATTATCAGTTAGACTTTTTTAAATGAAATATTAGACATATGTAAGGTTAATTTATTATGGTGTCCTTTTTAGGTCAGCACAAACTTACATATGTCTATTTTAAATTTAAACAAAATATAAGCCACCTGTTTCCATAACAGGTGGCTTAGGGGAGATATAATCTATATGCTAATATAGTTTGGGGGAACTATATTAGTTACTTTCCAGATGTTTATCAATCAAATTTTGGATTGTAGGGGTACATCTGTAGCCTCTGCATCCACCTGTACAAGCTCCAGTTGCCTTTGAAACTTGTTCTACGGTGTGAGCTCCGGCTTTGATTGCATCTTTTATTTTGGATCTTGGTATTGCCTTGCAAATACAAACTTTAGTAATTTTATCAAGGACTTGTTCATTTAAGCTATTTTCCATTTAGTTTTCCTCCTAATGTATTAAGAAATAGACTAAGGAAAATAAAGGGGATAAAAAATAATTATTGTTTATTCTTTATGATTACATTATATAGTTATCGATAAAGAAAGTCAATACTAACAGATAAAAATTATTAGATAATTATAAATTTGTTAGCTTAGTATTGATAATACTATTTTGTGAAAATTATATTTAAATATTCCTAAATATAATCTTTTATATTATTCTACTTTGTAGTAGAATATAATTATTATTAACATAATGATTATATTTATATTAGCTTATTCAATAATTAAAGACTGTGATTAGGAAAAGTACTTAGTTGGATACTTTAAGAGAGTGGCTGTTTGGTGGAAAGTCATAGAGAAGATTAAGGAAAATCACCTAGGAGTTTGAGACTGAAAGGTAAATTTACTAATTAAGTTTTCACGTTAGCCAGCGTTAAAGGATAGAGTATGATTGTACTCGAAATAGAAAGTTTTTCATAATTTTATGATAAACTTATGACCTTAGGTGGTATAGCGAATTATCTTCGTCCTATTGGGCGAAGTTTTTTTTATTTAATTTATGTTTAGTAGCAATCAGCTTGTGAATAATTACTAGTCTATAGTTAATAATGTAAAATATAGATTAAGGGTTATGATAAAGATAAGTATAGTCTTAAACTAGTATATTTAATATAAATTGATCAAAAGAAGGGAGTTTATATATGTACAAAAAAGTTGAACTGTCAAAGGGCTTTGTTGGCATGGAAAAGGAAGTAGCAAACCTTTGGAAAGAAAATAATGTTATTAAAAAGAATTTTGATATGAATCAAGATGGTGAGTATTTTACATTTTATGATGGACCTCCAACAGCAAATGGAAGACCTCACGTAGGACACGTTTTAACAAGAGTTATGAAGGATATTATCCCAAGATACAAAGTTATGAAGGGATACAAAGTTATAAGAAAAGCAGGTTGGGATACTCATGGATTACCAGTTGAACTTGAGATTGAAAAGAAACTTGGAATTTCAGGGAAAGAGCAAATCGAAAGTTATGGAGTAGAGAAGTTTGTTACAGAGTGTAAGGAATCAGTATTTACTTATGTAAACATGTGGGAAAAAATGACTAATCAAATAGGATACTGGGTAGATATGGAACAGCCTTATGTTACATATCATAACTCATATATAGAATCTGTTTGGTGGGCATTAAGCCAAATGTGGGAAAAAGGACTTTTATATAAAGGTCATAAAGTAATGCCATATTGTCCAAGATGTGGAACAGGACTTTCTTCACATGAAGTTTCACAAGGATATAAGGATGTTAAGGATTTAACTGCTATAGTTAAATTTAAAGTTGAAGGAGAAGAAAATAAATATATATTAGCATGGACAACAACTCCATGGACATTACCTTCAAACTTAGCGTTATGTGTAAATAAAGCTTATGATTATATTGAAGCGAAAGTTGGAGATGAAACATTAGTACTTGCTAAAGATTTAGCTTCAAAGGTATTAGGCGAAGACTATGAAGTAATTAAAGAGTTTAAAGGAACTGAATTATTAGGAACTAAATATGAAAGATTACTTCCTTTTGGTGAAGTTGAAGGAAAGGCATTTGAAGTTATTCATGGAGACTATGTAACTTTATCAGATGGTACAGGGATAGTTCATATAGCTCCTGCATATGGTGAAGATGATAGTTTTGTTGCAAAGAAAAATGGAATAGGCTTCATAAACCTAGTAGATGCTAGTGGTAATTTTGTAGATGAAGTAACTCCATGGGCAGGAAAGTTTGTTAAAAAGTGTGATGAAAGCATAGTTAAATACTTAGATGAAAATAACAAGTTATTTAAAGCTGAAAAGCATACACACTCATATCCACACTGTTGGAGATGTGACACACCACTTCTTTATTATCCAAGGGAAAGTTGGTTTGTTGCAATGACTAAGCTTAGAGATAAGCTATTAGAAAATAATAATAAAATTAATTGGTATCCAGATAACATAAGAACAGGTAGGTTTGGTAAGTTCTTAGAAAATGTTATTGACTGGGGAATATCAAGAGATAGATATTGGGGTACTCCACTTCCTATCTGGGAATGTGAATGTGGCCATAAAGAATGTATAGGAAGTATAGAAGAATTAAAAAGAAAGGGAATTAATGTTCCTGAAGATATAGAGCTGCATAAGCCATATATAGATAATGTTCACTTAAAGTGCCCTAAGTGTAGTAAGGAAATGACAAGAACAGCTGAAGTTATTGACTGTTGGTTTGATTCAGGATCAATGCCTTTTGCACAATTACATTATCCATTTGAGAATAAAGAAGTATTTGAAAATAACTTCCCAGCTCAATTTATTTCAGAGGCTGTTGACCAAACAAGAGGTTGGTTCTATACTTTATTAGCTATTTCTACAGCTATATTTGATACGAATTCATTTGAAAATTGTATAGTTTTAGGCCACGTGTTAGATAAGAAAGGCTTAAAGATGTCAAAGTCAAAAGGAAATGTTGTAGATCCATTTGAGGTTTTAGATTCACAAGGAGCGGATGCAACAAGATGGCATTTCTATACAGCAAGTGCGCCATGGCTTCCAACAAGATTTTCTATTGATGATGTTCAAGAAGCACAAAGAAAGTTCTTAAGTACTTTCTGGAATGTATATTCATTTTATGTTTTATATGCAGATTTAGATAAGTTTAATCCATTAGAATATAAAGATTTTAAATCAAAAAATGTAATGGATAAATGGATAATGTCAAAGCTTAATACATTAATTAAAGATGTTGATGACAATTTAAATTCATATAATATAACTCAAGCTGCATTAATTATTGAAGAGTTTACAGATGAACTTTCAAATTGGTATGTAAGAAGAAATAGAGCAAGATACTGGTCAGAAGACTTAACTGAAGACAAGATTGGTGCTTATGTTACTTTATATAGAGTCTTAACTACTTTAGTTAAAGTTGCAGCTCCGTTTGTACCATTTATAACAGAAGAAATTTATCAAAATTTAGTTGTAGGCTTAGATGAATCAGCTGTGGAAAGTGTACATTTATGCACATGGCCAACTTATGATGAAAATGCTATTGATGAAAAGTTAGAAAAAGAAATGGATTTAGCTTATACAATAGTTAAACTTGGAAGAAGTGCTAGAAATGGTGCTAACATAAAAAATAGACAGCCGCTTTCAAAGATGCTTTTATCAACAGCAGTAATACCAGAATATTATGGTGATATAATAAAAGATGAACTTAATATAAAAGTCGTAGAATTCGGTGCTGATTTATCACAATATGTTAATTTTGAAATTAAGCCTAATTTACCTGTATTAGGAAAGGCGTATGGTAAGTTAATTCCAGGAATAAGAAAAGAAATAGCTTCAAGAAATCAAATGGAATTAGCACAAAAACTTCAAAATGGTGGAACCGAAACTATAATAGTGAATGAAACTGAAATAGTTTTAAATAGTGAAAGCGTCCTAGTAACAATGCAAGGTTTAGAAGGATATGCTTTTGCTGGAGAAGGTCAAATAGGAATAGTTCTTGATACTACTATTACAGAAGAATTAAGAGAAGAAGGACATTTAAGAGAAGTAATCTCAAAGATTCAAAATATGAGAAAAGAGAAAGGCTTTGAGGTTGCAGATAAAATTAAATTATTTATTTCAGATAATGATATGTTAATAGGCGTAATTAATAAATATTCTGATGTAATAAAAAGAGAAACTTTAACGCAAGAGATTGCAGTAAATGAAAAGGCAGATTATACAGAAACAATCATAAATGGCGAAAAGCTAAATATGACAGTAGAAGTTATAAAATAGGTAAAGATTTTATTAAAAGGTTAGAAGTTTCTACTAAACTTCTAACTTTTTAACTCTATTATAGTAAATTATTATAAAGAGAAAGCTTGAATATTGTATTAATTATTTGTAAATAGTATAATATATAGATAATATATAGTAGAATAAGGAAAAGATTATAATAAAAATGGAGTGATGTTGGTATGGCTACTTCTATAAAAGATGTTGCTAAAGAAGCGGGCGTCTCAATTGCTACTGTTTCTAGAGTTTTAAATGACATAGATGTTGTAAACGAGGATACGAAAAAAAAGGTCTTAGATGCAATAAAAAAACTAGGATATAGACCTAATATAGTAGCAAGAAGCTTAAAGACGCAAAAAACAAAAACTGTAGGTATTTTAGTTCCTGATATTTCAAGTGGTTTTTATCCTGAAATAGTTAGAGGAGCAGAAGATGTTGCTAATATTTACGATTATAACGTAATATTATGTAATTCAGACTTTGATGATGAAAAGGAAAAAGAATATTTAAGAGTACTTAAAGAGAAAATGGTTGATGGAGTTATATATATGAGTTCATCACTGCAAGAAGAAACTTTACAGATAATAAATGAATTAGATTTAACTACAGTATTAGTTGAAACTAAAGATAAGGATGAAAGCTTACCAAGTGTAATAATAGATAACATAAAAGCTTCAGAAGAAGCTACAAATTATCTTATAAACAAAGGTTTAAAAAATATAGCATATGCTGGTGCTAAAAAGGATAGTATGAATGCTTGGGGTGATAGATACATAGGTTATGAAAATGCCCTAAGAGATAAAAATATCAGTATAGATGAAGATTTAATATATACAAAAGGATTAAAAGTTAAGACTGGGTATGAGGCCGTAGAATATTTCGAAAATAGCAATAAAGCTTATGAAGCAGTAGTATGTGGATCCGATGAAATTGCTATGGGTGTAATAAATGCACTAAGAGAGCGTGGAAAAAAAGTTCCAGAAGATGTAAGCGTTATAGGATTTAATGACAATGCTGTTTCTTCAGTTTTCTATCCTAAAATAACTACTATAAGACAACCAAGTTATGATATGGGATCAGTAGCTATGAGAATGCTTATAAAAATGTTAAACAAAAAGGAATTAGATGAATCACAGTTTATTCTTGAATATGAGCTTATAGAAAGAGAAAGCTGTAAATAGTATTAGTAAGGGGATATCGTAGATATCCCCTTAATTGTAAACTTTATACTTTTTTGTTCTGAAGTATTGCTAGCGGATGAAAATCATGGTATAATTATGACAATATATTATTAAACGTTTTCAAATTTCGACTGTGTGTAAGAGAAAGTATGATAGTGTATGGTCTTAAGATTAGAAGTGGGTTATCTAATCAAAAAAATGTGAGTTATAAGTCATAAAAAAACAACTTCGTTATCGAAGTTGTTTTTTTTATAATAAATATTAAAGAATTCCTTCAGTTTTTAAAATACTTTCCAATTCTTGAACCTTTTCTGTTAATGTAAGAAACTTTTCCTTTAAGATATCTTTAGAAAGGTCATCTCCATCGATGACGCTTACCATATCATCTACTGTTTTTAATGCATCATCTATATCTTGTTGAGCTAGTTTTAAGTTTGCTTCTTTCATAATTTGTCTCCTTTAAGCATATAAACATAATTAATATTACATATATTTATCCTATCACTAATAAATACCTTATGCAAGGCATATATTGTATAAGGCAAAATCAAATAAATGATAGACCAATAGTAAAATATCTTTAGTCTATTATTCATTTTAATATGCCTAAGCAATTTATAAGAGGTGAGATTTTGATAAACTATATTTGGTTTGGAATGATATTTTTAGGGGTATTAATTGGATTGTTAACAGGTAATGGAGAGGTAATATCAAAAGCTATAATATCTTCTGCTGATTCAACTGTTTCATTAATTTTAGGGCTAGTAGGACTTATGTGTTTTTGGTGTGGGGTAATGAAAGTAGCAGAAAAAAGTGGTTTTACGAATAAACTTGCAAAGATTTTAAGACCAATATTAAAGCTTATTTTTAAAGAGGCTGCTAAGGATGAAAAGGCATTAGGAGCAATAGTTATGAACATAACAGCAAATATGATGGGGCTGGGTAATGCAGCAACACCATTTGGTATAAAAGCTATGCAAGAAATGGACAGGTTAAATAATGAAAAAGGAACAGCATCAGATGACATGTCATTATTTTTAGTGCTAAATGCAGCTTGTATACAATTAGTACCTTCAACAGTAATATCAATAAGAGCTGCTTGTGGCTCAAGTAATCCAGGCTCAATAATACTTCCAGCAGTACTAGCAAGTACTATTGCTGCTATAATGGGAGTTATTTGTTGTAAAGTATTACAAAGATATTTTTAATAGGAGGTGTATAATAAAATGTTTCAATATTTAACCAAAAGTATAATTCCTATAATAGTTATTATAATCATTACTTATGGAATGTTTAAAGGACGAAAAGTCTACGAATGGTTTATAGAAGGAGCAAAAGATGGGTTGAAGGTTTGTTTAAACATATTTCCATATTTATTAGCTATGATAATAGCCGTGAACATATTTAGGGAAGCAAAATTATTAGATATATTAAATAATATGGTAGCACCAATTGGTGGGTTAATTGGATTGCCAAAGGAGGTAGTTCCACTAGTATTAGTAAAGCCCTTATCAGGCAGTGGAGCTATAGGAATTCTTACTGATATACTAAAAACACATGGACCGGATACACCAATAGGATTAATTTCCTCAGTTATTATGGGAACAACAGAAACAATATTCTACACAATAACAGTTTACTTTGGAGCAGTTCAAATTAAGAAGATAAGGCATACATTATGGGCTGCTATATTAGCTGATTTAACAGCTATAATAGCTGCAATTTTCTTGGTGAATAAATTTATAATGTAGTGAATTTATTAAATAAATAATTAACAAATTTTAATCAATACGTAATAATTTTGTAACTAGTTATTAATGAAAGTATCTTATAATAAAAATATAGAAAGAAGGAGGGAAGTGTATAAACATGGAATGGAATGACAAATTATTTTTGTCAGAAGAGGAATTGAAATTACTAACTATGTTTCTTGCTTATGGAGTAGGACTTGGAGTTTTAGCAGGGTTATTTACAGGAAACATTCAACTGTGTTTTGCATTAGGGGGAGTTATATCTATATTGATTTCGCTTTTAAAGATATTTATAAATAGAATAAAGAAATCAAATAAGATTCATATATAAATAATAGTAGATATCTAAGTATATTTATTATAAATTTAATTATACTTTAAATTTATGATATTATGTAGAGTCTCAAAAACTTATATAAAAGTTTCAACAATGTATGTTTTGAATTTTGCTTAAGTAGTAATGTTAACTTGTAATAGTATTACTTAGTAATGATGTAGATTATTAATTGAAACATATATATTTTATTTTAAATAAGCTATATAATTATTAATTATATAGCTTATTTAATTTTAATATAAGGTAGGTGACTTTATGTCTTCGGAAAAGTTTTATATAGTTAGTGGGAGAGTATTGCCGGAGGTTTTTAAAAAAGTTTTAGAAGTTAAGGAAAACCTTATTACTGGAAAGGCAAAGGATATAAGTGATGCTGTGAAACAAACAGGGATAAGTAGAAGTACCTTTTATAAATATAAAGATTATGTTTTTCCAATGACAGAAGGGATACATAGTAAGAAAATAACATTAGTTGTATTACTATCTCATGAAACTGGAACTTTATCTAAGGTTTTAGATTGTATTGCTTTTAATAAGGGAAATATATTAACAATAAGTCAAGATATACCCATAAATATGGCTGCAAATGTCACTATAACACTTGACATATCTAATGTAAAAAAAGATTTAAAACATTTAGTAAATACTTTAAGAGCACTACCTAATGTAATTAGCGTTAAGGTATTAGCAATGGAATAAGGAGGACATTAATTTATGAATAAGAAATTTTATAAAAGTAATAGAAATAAGGTTTTAAATAAAATTAAAGATAATTCCTTATTAATATTATTTGCTGGAAATGCCCCAAAAAAAACTGCTGATGAAAAATACCAATTTACACCAAATAGAAACTTTTATTATTTAACTGGGATAGATGAAGAAAATCATATTTTAGTCTTATCAAAATTTAGTGGTAAGATAAAGGAATATTTATTTATAAAAGAGGTTGACCCAATTGTAGAAAAATGGGAAGGTAAAACTATAAGAAAAGAAGAGGTACCTGGAATTTGTGATATAGAAGATGTGAGATATTTAGGTGAATTTAATAATTTTATAGATAAGATAATTTCGGATAATGAAGAAATAAATATTTATTTAGACCTAGAAAAAGAAAATAGTTCATATAATTATGTGAATGAAATTAAGAGTAAGTATCATAACTTAAATATAAAAAATGCTTTTAAGCTTATAGGTGATTTAAGACTTATAAAAAGTGAAGAAGAAATTGAAAGAATTAGAAAAGCTATAGAAATTACCATAGAAGGTATAGAAATATTGATGAAAAATTCTAAATCTGGAATCAAGGAATATGAACTAGAGGCATATTTTGATTTTATATGTAAGAAAAGTGGGGTAAAGGATTTTGCTTTTAAAACTATTGCAGCTGCTGGGAAAAATGCAACGGTTTTGCATTATGTAACCAATGACTCAGAATTGAATGATGGAGATTTGATATTATTTGATTTGGGAGCTCAATATAAATATTATAATGGAGATATATCAAGGACATTCCCTGTTAATGGTAAGTTTACGGAAAGGCAAAAAGAAGTATATAATGCGGTTCTTAGAGTAAATGAAAAAGTTATTAAAGAAATGAGACCAGGAGTAAGCTTTTTAGAGTTAAATAGTAAAGCAAGAGAATGGATTGCTGAAGAGTGTATTTCACTTGGATTAATGACCAATAAAGATGAAGTTTCAAAGTTTTATTATCATAGTATAGGGCATAGTTTAGGCATGGACACACATGATATAGAATTAGAAAATAGGGATGTTATATTCGAAGCTGGGATGGTATATACTGTTGAACCAGGAATATATATAGAAGAAGAGAATATAGGAGTAAGAATAGAAGATGATATTCTTATTACTGAGAATGGTAATGAGGTATTAACTAAAAATATGATTAAAACTATAGAAGAAATAGAAAAATTTATGGCAAAAATATAAAGTAATACAGTAAATGTTAATAGTTGATTTAGTCAGTTAATGATTATATAATATGTGTATAAAATAAATATAAATAAAGACAAGGGTAGAGGAGCGATACTTAAAAGTACTATTAATGAGGTAAGCACTTAGATTTAGTAGGAAAGGAATTATCGCCGAAGTGTATGATTGATGCTTTAAGATCATGTTACTGGGGTTGCATAAAATATGTGTAACACTGTCACAAATTTTGTTATTGTGATGAGCTATCGCTTGAGGAATTTTACTTTTTGAATTTAGAGTATATTAGAGCCTTGAGTGAAACTCAAGGCTTTTTTTTGTTCTGCTCTTTAATTATTTATTTAAACATTGAAGGAGAAAAATATGAATAATAAAAGAAACTTAAAAATATTATTGATTACAATAATATTAACATTACAATCAACATCTATAGTTTTTGCAACGGAGGTAGATACAGCTACATCTAATGCTAATCATTATGGATTCTTAACTTTAATACCACCAGTTATTGCAATAGTATTAGCCTTTTTAACCAAGAATGTTATTATATCTTTATTCATAGGAACACTATCAGGAGCCTT
This sequence comes from Clostridium sp. C8, assembly GCF_001010885.1. NCBI lineage: Bacteria > Bacillati > Bacillota > Clostridia > Eubacteriales > Clostridiaceae > Clostridium > Clostridium sp. C8. The sequence goes on from NZ_LBMX01000005.1 coordinate 44,976, forward strand.
TTTAGTACAGTTAGTAGATAAATCTTTTTTTACTGCTGTTATTCATTCATTTTTAGATTTAGTATCTAGATCTTTAAATTCTCTAGCAGATCCTTGGAATGCAGGAATAATACTACAGGTTTTAGTAATAGGTGGAGTTATTCATTTAGTTGCTAAAATGGGTGGTGCTAAAGCTGTTGCAGAAGCATTAGCCAAAAAGGCTAAAACTGCAAGAAGTACTCAAGTAGTAACTCTTTTATTAGGGATAGCTGTGTTTTTTGATGACTATGCTAATTCATTAATTGTTGGACCTATTATGAAACCAGTTGCAGATAAAATGAAAATATCAAGAGAAAGATTAGCATTTATAATAGATGCAACAGCAGCGCCTATTGCAGGATTAGCTATTGTGTCTACTTGGATAGGGTTAGAGGTTGGATTAATAAAGGATGCTTTTTTAAATGGGATAGGGAAAGAAGTTGATGCATTTGGAATCTTCTTACAAACTATACCGTATAGATTTTATAATATATTAATACTAGTTTTTGTATTTATCACTTCAATATTATTAAAAGAGTTTGGGCCAATGTATAAAGCAGAAGTGGCTGCAAGAAGAAGTTTAAATTCGGAGAATGATAGTGAGGTCGCAGTGGACTCTAATATGGAGCATGATGATCTTGAACCAAAGGAAGGAGTAGAGTTAAGTATATGGAATGCAATAATTCCTATAGGAACATTAGTTATTACAGCTTTAATATGTTTTTATTTTAGTGGATATTCTGCAATAATGGGTGGAGACGATAGTGCTCTTCAGCAAATAATGAACAGCTCACCACTATCATTCAAAGCTATACAAGAGGCATTTAGTGCATCGGATGCATCAATTGCATTATTCCAATCAGCTTTAATAGCAAGTATTGTATCTATAATAATGGGAGTATCTAAGAAAATATTTACTATTTCAGAAGCTATAGACACATGGATAGATGGTATGAAACCTCTATTAATAACAGGTGTAATATTATTATTAGCATGGTCATTAAGCTCTGTAATAAAGGATTTAGGAACAGCTAAATATTTAGTTTCGTTACTTTCAGGTTCATTACCTAACTTTTTACTTCCAAGCTTAATATTTATATTAGGAGCAGTTATTTCATTTGCTACAGGAACTGCATATGGAACTATGGGAATATTAATGCCTCTAGCAATACCATTAGCGTATTCTATGAATCCAGATATGAGTTACGTGATTGTTAGTACAAGTGCTGTATTAACGGGTGCTATTTTTGGGGATCATTGTTCGCCAATATCAGATACAACAATCCTTTCATCAATGGGATCTGGATGCAATCATATTGCTCATGTAAATACGCAAATATGGTACTCACTGTTTATAGCAGTAATAACTATTTTGTTTGGATATATTCCAGCAGGATTTGGAATAAAGTGGTATGTAGTACTTCCAATAGCTGTGATAGCGGTTTATTTAGGAATTCAAGTCTTAGGTAAAAAGGTTGAGGAATCAGTGTAAATAAGTTTTACAAAATAAAGAGGAAGTTTTGCAAGTAGATATACTTGCAAAACTTCCTAAATTTTTTTGCTATTATTTAAGATTTCCTCCATGAAAATAAAGTTTAAATATTTGTGTTCCTTTATGATATATTGCTTCAACACCATTAAAAGAAGCAATATCACCATCCCAAGTACATTCATAAACAAAATCTTCATCCTCAAAATGTCTAGGTCCTCTAAATGGACAATCATCAGATACTTTTTTTAAAGCATCTTTTAAGAATTTACTAAATCCAGAAGGAGTTTCTTTAACAAGAACTTGTCCTTTATAATTCATCCCCCAACAAATTTTTTCATTATCCCAAACCAATTCTTCACCTATAAAATCTTTGTTTCCAACAAAACTATCAAGATAGTAATAATTAAATTTTTTGTAAGCATAGTCTTTAGAATTTGGTCTAGAAGATTCTTCTTTTTTTGCTCCTGAAGCATATGTATTTCTTTTAGCCTCTACAATAAAGCTCTTAAATTTAGATTGGTCTCCCATATAAGCCTTCCCCCCTTGTATACGTTACATAAATTATATACGAAAAACTTAATCGAATCAATAAATTTTCAGAAAATACAATATATTAAGAATTTTCGATTTAACTATATAAGCTGAAGATAGAGTTATATTATATTAATTATGTAGATTATTAACTAAAACATATATATAATATTGAATATAAAAATAAAGAAGTGATAGAAAATAATTTATCATTTTAATTAGGGGGCACTAACGTGAGTAATTTAGAAAAAATTAGATACATTATGAAAAAAAATAATATAAATTATTATATTATTCCAAGTAGTGATTCACATCAAAGTGAATATGTAGCAGATTATTTTAAAGGAAGAGAGTTCATATCAGGTTTTACTGGCTCAGCAGGAACTCTATTAATAGGACATCAGGATGCTTATTTATGGACTGACGGAAGGTATTTTATTCAAGCTGAGAAAGAACTTAGAGGAACTGGAATTTCACTTATGAAAATGAGAACTTCAGGATATCCAACTATTGAGGAATGGATTAAGCAAAATATTAAAGAAGAAGAAACTTTGGGATTTGATGGTAAGTTGTTTTCTGTTAATCAATATAAAGGTTTTTTACATATAGCTAATGAAAATAAGTTTAGATTAAATATGAATAATGATTTATTAGAGGAATTTTGGGCTACAAGAAGCGAACTTCCTAAAAGTAAAATATTTATACATGAAGAAGTATATTCTGGTAAATCTGCTTTAGAAAAATTAAGTGAAGTCAGATACCATATGAAAGAAAAAAAAGCTGCAAATTATATAATATCATCATTAGACGATATAGCATGGCTATGTAACATAAGAGGAAACGATATAAAGTTTAATCCTGTTGCTCTTGCTTATGTAATTGTTACTGAAAAGGATACAAATCTTTATATAAATAATAATAAGATAGATAACGAAACCAGAATCAAATTAAATAGCCAAGGCATTAACATATATGAATATGATGAAATAGAGGAGCACGTTAAATTAATAAATGAAGCTACTATAATAGATGCAAGTAAGTTAAATGCTAAAATATATTCACTATTAAGTAAAGATATAGAAATAATAGATGAAATTAATATAACAACAAGACTAAAAGCAGTTAAAAATGATATTGAAATTTCTAACATAGAAAAATCTCAAATTAGAGATGGAGTAGCTATGGTTAGATTTATTAAGTGGTTAAAAGAATCAATAAAGAAAGAAAAAATAACTGAGATATCAGCAAGTAAGAAATTGACAGAGCTTAGAGCGATGGGTGAAAATTATAAAGGTGATAGTTTTAATACTATAGCCGGCTATAAAGACCATGCAGCAATGATGCACTATTCAGCTACAGAGGCAACAGACTATGAATTAAAAGCAGAAGGAATGTTTCTTGTAGACTCAGGAGCTCAATATCTTGATGGAACAACAGATATAACAAGGACTTTTGTTTTAGGAAAGCTAACTTCTGAAGAAAAAAGAGATTTTACTCTTGTGTTAAAGGGACATATAGCTTTAGCAACAGCCAAATTCCTAAAAGGAACAACTGGGATGAATTTAGATATATTAGCAAGAAGACCTCTCTGGAACTATAGAATTGACTATAAGTGTGGAACAGGTCATGGTGTAGGATATTTTTTAAATGTCCATGAAGGGCCTCAAGGAATAAGACCAGAAGGAAATACTACAGCTTTAGAAAAAGGTATGATAATAACCAATGAACCAGGAGTCTACAAGGAAGGAAAACATGGAATAAGAATAGAAAATACACTTTTAGTGGTAGAAGATATGAAGTCAGAAGAGTTTGGAGAGTTTTATAAGTTTAATACAATATCATATTGTCCAATAGATTTAAACGGTGTAGATATATATATGCTTACAAATGAAGAAAAAGAATGGTTAAACAACTATCATAAAACTGTATTTGAAAAATTAAGTCCATATCTAAGTGAAGAAGAAGTTAAGTTCTTAGAAGGTGAAACTAGAGAAATTTAAATTTATTTATGTATTCAATGGCTAGAGGAATATTTAATATTAATCTAGCCAAAATAACCATGAAGGGTGGTTAGAATAATGAAGAAATTTATTACTATTAGTTTGGTTTCCTTATTTTTATCATTTATTATATTTACTCAATCAGTATATGCAGTAAATATATTTGAGGAAGGAGTATATAAGGTTTCTGACTTAAACTTTTCAAATGAAAGATATACAGTACAAAATGTATCTGAAACAGATAGCATTTATTTACAAGTATTTGATGAAAATCAAATAATTCTCCAATCTATTAGACTTCCGGCTAAATCAGATAAGTTTAATTTAACTTTTTTATTACCAGATTATAGGATTGTAATAGTCGGCAAAGGAAATGTTTATATTTCTTAAAAATTGCGGAGGAATTTTTTTATATTATTTATTTTCATTTGGTTCATCCATTTTTTCAAGTTTTTCTTCTGGAGGATTTATATATCTATTTATTAATATTCCGATAATAACTCCTATGGCAGTTTCGCCTGTCCTTCTTATAGAATACATGATAGGATTAGCAACGGCAGAATCTACCAAAATACTTAAAACAACTATTGATGCAATGACACAAGCAGCAGGTTTTTTTATTACATTACAAATATAAATAATTAGACAAACATTTACTGCAGATATAATTGTAGAAAATGAATGTAAATTAAGTTTGCTTATAGCAAGTAACATAACAATACCAAGAATACCACCAAGAAAAGTACCAATTAATCTATTAATTCCGGTATGCACCGAATTTTCTATGGTACTTTGCATACAGATAATTGCTGCAATTGGTGGGTTTAAGGCACCTGGAAATAATAATAAACATATTAAAACGGCTATACCAGTTTTTATGTTTCTAGAGCCTATATTAGGTACATTTAAATTATTCATACTTAAACACCTCCATACAAAATTATTATATCATATAAATTTAATTAAATATAATATATGACATATTTGGTAAATAAGTATATAATTATGACTATAAATAAAAAAGATAAAGAGTTAGGATATTATAATATGAATTTTTGGATTTATTTAATATTGATAGAACTAATACCAATAGCGCTATTTGTTATAGGTGGAATTTATGAAACTAAATCTACGAATTATCCAGATACTAAAATTGGGTATAAGACTGAATATTCGATTAAAGATAAGTTTTCTTGGGAATATTCTAATAAAGTGGCTGCTAAGATTTATGGAACAGTAGGAACGATATTATTTATAATTAATGCAATAGTATTACTTATAATAGGGGAAAAGTCATTCAATTTTTTATTATTAGTTAATTCATTTATGGTTATTTTAGATAAATTAATAATAGATAAATTATTAAAGAAAAAATTTGAAAAAAGATGATATGATAAAAATAATTGACAGTAAAATTAATATAGAATATCATAATAATAAATAAAGAATGCAATGAAGAGAAGAGTAGTAAAGGAGAATGTCTAAAGAGAGCTAGGTTAGGTGAAAGCTAGTGGCATAAAGCTTTATGAAGATGGCCTTGGAGCATATTTTCTGAGCAATATAGCTAGGAAAATACGGGAGCAACCGTTATATTGCAAGGTGATGGCATGTCACCTATTGAGATATTTATCGCAAGATAAATATGAATTAGAGTGGTAACACGTATAATACGTCTCTATGTAGGTTTTAATATACCTATATAGGGACTTTTTTATTATTCAAGAATTTATAAAGAAGAAACGATTAAGGGAGGAAAATGGTATGTGTAAGAAGACATATTATATTACTACACCAATTTATTATCCATCAACTAAACTTCATATTGGAAACACTTATACTACTGTAGCAGCAGATGCTTTAGCAAGATATAAGAGATTAACAGGGTATGATGTGATGTTTTTAACAGGAACAGATGAGCATGGACAAAAAATACAAAGAATAGCAGAAGAAAAGGGAATAACACCTAAGAAACATGTAGATGAAATAGTAGCAGGAATTAAAGATTTATGGAAGATGATGAATATCAGCTATGATAAATTTATAAGAACAACTGATGATTATCATATTAAAGCTGTTCAAGATATATTCAAAAAGCTATATGATAATGGAGATATATATAAGTCATCTTATGAAGGTTTATACTGTACTCCTTGTGAATCCTTCTGGACAGAAACTCAATTAGTTAATGGAAATTGTCCAGACTGTGGAAGACCAGTAGAAAAATCAAAGGAAGAAGCTTATTTCTTTAAGATGAGTAAATATGCTGACAAGTTAATGGAATACATTGAAACTCATCCAGAGTTTATTCAACCAGAATCAAGAAAAAATGAAATGGTTAATAACTTCTTAAAGCCAGGATTACAAGATCTTTGCGTTTCAAGAACAAGCTTCAATTGGGGAGTTCCAGTTACTTTTGATGAAGGACACGTAGTTTATGTTTGGATAGATGCCCTTTCAAACTATATAACAGCTTTAGGATATGGAAGCGACAACAAAGAGCTTTATGAAAAATACTGGCCAGCAGATGTTCATTTAATAGGTAAGGACATATTAAGATTCCATACTATTTATTGGCCAATTATGTTAATGGCTTTAGATTTACCACTACCAAAGCAAGTATTCGGACACGGATGGTTACTTGTTGATGGTGGAAAGATGTCTAAATCTAAAGGTAATGTAGTTGATCCAGTAACTTTAGTTGAAAACTTTGGAGTGGATGCAGTTAGATACTATTTATTAAGAGAAATTCCATTTGGAGCAGATGGATTATTCAATAATGAAATATTTATAAAGAAAATAAACTCTGATTTATGCAATGATTTAGGGAACCTATTATCTAGAACTGTAGCAATGATAGAAAAATACTTTGATGGAGTAGTTCCAAATAATAATGTTAAAGAAGCTATAGATAATGAATTAATTAATTTAGCTTTAGAAACTCCTAAGAAGGTTAATGATGCAATAGATAAATTAAGAATACCAGAAGCATTAGAATATATATTTGATTTAATAGGAAGAGCAAATAAATATATAGATGAAACTACACCATGGATATTAGCTAAGGATGAAGAAAAGAAAGAAAGACTTGGAACAGTTTTATACAACTTAGTTGAGAGCTTAAGATTTGCTTCAGTACTACTATCTGCTTTCTTACCAGATACAAGCAAGAAGATAAATGAACAAATAACTGCAAGCAATGTTACTTTTGAATCATTAAATAGTTTTGATGGAACAGTAGTTGGAACTAAGGTCCAAAAGGGAGAAGCACTATTCCCAAGAATAGATGTAGATAAGAAATTAGCAGAATTAGACGCTTTAAGAGAAGCTCAATTAGCTGCTAATAAACCAGAAGAAAAAAGAGAAATAACTCCAATTAAAGAAGAAATAACTATAGAGGATTTCGAAAAAATAGACTTAAGAGTAGTAAAAGTATTAGCTTGTGAGCCAATAAAGAAGGCTAAGAAATTATTAAAACTAACTGTAGACTTAAATGGGGAAGAAAGACAAGTGGTTTCAGGAATAGCACAATACTATAAGCCGGAAGAGCTAGTTGGTAAATATGTAGTATTAGTAGCAAACTTAAAACCAGTAACACTAAGAGGGGAACTATCACAAGGAATGATATTAGCAGCATCAACTGATGGCGATAGTTTACTAAAGGTAGTAAATCCAGGGGAACTACCAACAGGAAGCGTAGTAAGATAAATTAAAAATTAAGAATAAAGAATGTAAAATCGAGGAAACAATTCAGCCTTTATGAATTATAAAAATATAAGACTCAGCCTAAGCTGAGTCTTCTCCTTAATTCTACATTCTTAATTCAAACAAGGGGGTTTTTTATGAATATAATAGTAGGAAATGCATGGCCTTATGCAAATGGACCATTACATCTAGGAAGAATAGCAGTATTACTACCTGGTGATATAATTGCTAGGTATCATAGACTTATGGGTGATGAAGTTATATTTTTATCTGGAACTGACTGTCATGGTACACCAGTAACTATGAAGGCTAAGGAAGAAGGAATAACTCCATTAGAAGCAACAAAAAAGTACCATAATGAATTTAAAGAATGCTTTGATAAGTTAGGATTTTCTTTTGATATATTTGCAAGGACTCATTCAGAGTATCACGAGGAAAGGGTTAAGAAATTTATACTCGAGTTATATAATAAGGGATATATATATGAAAAGGAAATAGAACAAACTTATTGTGAAAGTTGCAATGAGTTTTTATCCGATAGATATATAGAAGGAAAGTGTCCGCATTGTGGAGAAATAGTATCTGGAGATGAATGTGAAAGTTGTTCTGAGATAATTGAAGCAGAAGACCTTTTAGATAAAAAGTGTAAACTTTGTGGAAATGAAACAGTAGTTAAACAAACAAAACATTTATTTTTCTCTCTTTCAAGTTTTGAAAATGATGTTAGAAGACTTTTAATTAGACAAAAGGGTTGGAGAGAAAATGCTGAAAAAATAGTAAAGAGATATTTAGATGAAGGATTAAGGGATAGAGCAGTTACAAGAGATTTTAATTGGGGGGTAGATGTACCTTTAGAAGGATACGAAGATAAAAGGATATTTGTTTGGATTGAGGCAGTTATGGGATATTTAACTGCGAGTATGAAGTGTTTAGAAGAAAAAAATGAGGACTGGAAGGAATATTGGCAAGGAGATGATTCAAGAGTTTATTTTGTTCATGGCAAAGATAATATACCTTTCCACACAGTTATATTTCCAGCTATTCTAGCAGGACTTGGAATAAAAAATCCTAATTTAAGAGTTATATCAAGTGAATATATGAAATTAGAAGGGAAAAATTTCTCATCAGTAAAAAATTGGGCTATATGGGCAGATTATATAGTTGATAATTATAATGTGGATGAGTTCAGATATTATTTAGCTTTAAATTCTCCAGAGATTAAGGATACAGATTTCACTTGGAGGGATTTTATAAATGTAGTAAATAGGGACTTAGTAAGTTCCTTAGAAGGTTTTGTTAAGAAAATCATAGATTTTATAAATAAATACTATGAAAGGGAAGTACCAGTAGGAATTACATCAAATGATTTTAGAAATGAAATACTTAACCTATATTTCGAAGTAGGAGATAATATAGAAGAAGGTAAATTTAAAGTTGCAATTTTAGGTATAATGAATTTTATAAAAAAAATGAATAAGTCTTTTGATGAAGAATATCAAGCTATATACACAGAGGTAAATAGAAAAGGAAATAAAAATAAAATATATGAGTATATTCAAGCTGTTGTAAATATATCAAATTTATTAGAACCATTTATGCCATATACTTGTAAAAAGATAAGACTTTCATTAAGACTATATGACCCTATTTGGAGTTATTCAGAAAAGAAAACTGGTAAAATTTTAGAATTAGAGAATTTATTTAATAAAATTGATAGAAAAAGGGCTTCAGAAGAAGTAAAAAGATTAAAAGAAGAAAGAAATTAATTTAATAAAGGAAAAACCCTAGATTAAATCACTTTGGGGAATAATTTAATCTAGGGACCATTAGATGGTTTTAGGGGTAAATAATAATGCTTTAACTACTTTACAAATATTATAATACAGCAATAATATGACAATACCGTGACAAAAGTATAAAAAAATTGTGAATACTTATCAAGTTATTAGTTTTAACAAGAATTTAACATTCTATCTATATTTACAACTACGAATATTAATTGTATATTAAGTTTGGTAATTAATAATTTTAATATATAAATTATAAATTTATAAGGAGAGAGTCATGGATAAGTTTGCTATTTTTACAGGTTTGCTAGGAGGATTAGGACTATTTTTATATGGAATGAAGCTTATGGGAGATGGTCTAGAAAATGCTGCTGGTGAGGGCTTAAAATCCATATTAGAGAAATTAACAAGTAATAAGTACATAGGAGTATTGGTTGGAGCAGCAGTTACAGCAATAATACAAAGTTCAAGTGCAACTACTGTAATGATTGTTAGTTTTGTAAATGCAGGATTAATGAATTTACTTCAAGCTGCAGGAGTAATAATGGGAGCTAATATAGGAACAACTATTACAGCTCAAATGGTATCATTCAAGTTAGATGCAATTGCACCAATATTTATAGGTGTAGGGGCAATAATATTACTTGTAGCTAAAAAGAAAAGAGTTAGAGATATAGCTAGTATAGCTTTAGGTTTTGGAATTCTATTTATGGGAATGGGTGTAATGTCAGATGCAATGAAGCCAATAGCAGAAGCAAGCTGGTTTAAAGAATTTGTAATAGTAGTTGCAGATAATAGCATATTAGGACTACTTGCAGGACTGGGAATGACTGCTGTTGTTCAAAGTTCATCAGCAACAACAGGTATTTTAGTTGCATTAGCGACAACAGGAGCAATAGATATGCGATTAGCATTTCCGGTAATACTAGGTTGCAATATAGGTACATGCGTTACTGCAATATTAGCTTCATTAGGGGCAAATAGAACTGCAAAAAAAGCAGCATTAATACATTTATTATTTAATTCAATGGGAGCATTAATTTTCTTGCCATTTATAGGTCCATTTATAAGATTAGTAGAATCAACTGATCCATCAAGCGTGGCAAGGCAAGTTGCAAATGCACATACTATATTTAATGTTACAGTTACTGTATTATTACTACCATTATCAGCATACTTAGTTAAAATAGTTAATAGAATACTTCCAGGAGATGCGGAGATAGAAAAAGAAGGAGCTATTTATTTGGATAAAAGTTTATTAGAAACTCCAATAGTAGCAAATGGCCAAGTTTTTAAAGAAACTTTAAGAATGGCTACAAAAGCAAAAGAAAATGTAGCATTAGCTATGGAAGCATTTACAAATAGTAATATGGATTCTGCAGATAAAGTATATAAAAATGAGAAAATAATAAATGCATTAGAGAAAGACATAACAGATTATTTAGTTGAGTTATCTCAATTAGAGTTACCTGAGGAAGATATTAAGCTATTTAGTTCAACATATCATGTAATTAATGATATAGAAAGAATTGGGGATCATGCAGAAAATATAGCTGATTTAGCAGTAGAAAAAATAAATAAAAACATACATCTTGGAAGTAGTGCTAAAGAGGAGTTAACAATTATTTTTGATAAAACTATGAAAGCCATGGAAATTGCTATTGAAAGTTATAATAATAAAAAAATAATGGCTCCAATTGAAATAGAGCAAATAGAGGATGAGATAGACGAACTAGAAAAGAAGTTTAGAGAAAATAATATAAAGAGATTAAATGAAAAGTCTTGTTCAGCTGCATCAAGTGTAATCTTCTTAGATTTATTAAGCAACTTAGAAAGAATAGGGGATCATGCAAATAATATCGGAACTTCAGGAAAAAAGAATAAATAATAAAAATAAAATGTGATAAAAAATTAAGCCCATCTACTTTGGAAAATCCTTAGTGGATGGGCTTGTATATTAGATTCAGCAATTTCTTCATTGTTTCATTTTTAATTATTTTAATTTGAAAAATTCTACTTATGGTATAATACTTATAATAAATTAATATATACGATGGAGGAATTGAAATGGAAAATAAATACGTAATATTTGATACACACGCGCATTATGATGATGAAGCATTTGATGAAGATAGAGAAACTATTCTTAAGCAAATTAAGGATAATGGTGTTATAGGAATATTAAATTGTGCATCAAGCTACAAGAGTATAGAAAAAACAAATAAATTAACAATAGAAAATGATTTTATATATGGAGCATTAGGAATACATCCTGAGAATGCAAATGAATTTAACAGTAATGTAGAAATAGAAATTATTGATTTAATTGAAAAAAATAAAAAAATAATTGCAATAGGGGAGATAGGATTAGATTACTATTGGGATGAAAATCCTTCAAAAGATATACAAAAGCAGGTATTTAGAGAACAGATGAGGTTAGCAGAAAAATTAAAATTACCAGTTATTATCCATGATAGAGAAGCTCATGGAGATACCTTAGAGATTATAAAGGAGTTTCCAAATGTTAATGGTATAGTTCATTGTTTTTCTGGAAGTGTTGAATTTGCAATGGAATGTATAAAACTTGGATACTACATAGGCATAACAGGAGTAGTAACTTTTAAGAATGCTAAAAAAATAATAGAGGTAGTAAAGCATGTCCCACTAGAAAAATTGCTAGTTGAGACAGATTGTCCATATATGGCCCCTGCACCAAACCGAGGAAAAAGGAATAAATCAGACTATATAGCTTATATAATAGAACAAATTGCTTTAATAAAGGAATTGGAACCGAAAGAGGTAAATTTAGCTGTAAATGACAATTTTAAAAGGTTGATTCAAAATAATATATAAAGTACAATTAAAAAGTAACAATTTGAAAAATTTAACAGTAACAATTGTTTATCAATATATAGGATGAACTGTTTAAAGAACAAATCTACTTTAGAAAAATTATAAACTGCAAATTTGCTATTATTTATAAATTATATTTTAATTATGCATATGATGCATTCATCCGCAGTTTTATTAATGCGAGAGGTCTTAAATTTGACAAAAGCGCTTAATTCCATTATAATTCAAAAGACGCTCTTGCCAAGGGAGGTAAAGTAGATGGTAGAAAAATGTAAAAAATATCTAAAAAATAATTTTTCTAACGGTCCAAAGGCAAAAATACTGATAGGAACAATAGCAGTTGCTATTATTTTATCAGCGACGTTCATAAATATGCGAAAGACAATAACAATGAAGATAGACGATAAAGAAGAGACTTTTGTCACATATAAAGGGACTGTTGAAGATGTGTTGAATTCTAAGGGAGTAGAGGTTAGTCCTAAGGATAAAATTCAACCAGCTTTAAATAGTAAGGTATCTGAAGGAGATACAATATCTATTAAGAGAGCTGTTTCAATAGAATTAACTGTAGGAGATAAACAAATAGAAGTTTACACTGCAGAAGATACTATTGAAGAAATGCTAGAAGTAGAAAAGGAAGAACTTAAGAATCAAGGGATTGAATTTAATGAAGGATTAGATGAAATAACTCCTACATTAAATACAGAAATTACATCTGATTTAAAAGTTAACCTTGTTAAGGTTGAGGTAAAAAAAGAATTAGCTAAAGAAGCTATAGATTTTGATGTAGTAGTTGAATCTGACTCTAACCTTGATAGTGGACTAGAAGAAATAAGACAAGATGGAGCTTCAGGAGAAAAGGAAGTTACTTATGAAATAGTTTACAAAAATGGTAAGGAATTTTCTAAATCTATAAAAAGCTCAAAAGTATTAGCAGAACCAGTTAACAAAATAGTTGTACAAGGAACAAGGAAGACCCTTGCAAGTAGAGATGGCCAGCTATTAAATTATAAGAGCGTAATATATTGTGAATCTACAGCATATAGCGGAGGTGGAACTACTGCAACAGGAACTGTACCAGTTAGAGATCCTAATGGTATAAGCACAATAGCAGTTGATCCAAGAGTTATTCCTCTAGGAAGCTTAGTATATGTAGAAGGATATGGCAGGGCTGTAGCTGCAGATACTGGTGGAGCTATACAAGGAAATATTGTTGATGTATATGTTAATTCTCAAGAAGAAGCATATAATAGCTGGGGAAGGAAATATAACGTTGCTGTTTATATTTTAGCGTATCCAGGAGAATGGTAAAATAAAAATGGGCACGGCTTAGGCTGTGCCTTTTTTATGGACAATTATTGAGTAGATTTAGACTAATAAATATTTATCATAATACTTATTTTAATTCTTATTTCGTTTGACATAATAAGTATATAAGGATAAATTAATATTTAGATGTGAAAGATAAAGGAATTTCTTAATTAATAGAAAGGAAGTTAATATTTTGATTAAAGAAGTTATAGTTGTTGAAGGAAGAGATGATATAACCGCTGTAAAACAAGCTGTAGATGCCGAAGTTATAGCTGTAGGAGGATTTGGAATAAATGCTAGAGTTATAGAAAGGATAAAGGAAGCACAAAGAAGAAAAGGCGTAATAGTATTAACAGATCCTGATTTTGCTGGAGAAAAGATTAGAAGTATAATTGCTAAAAGGGTAAAGGGAATAAAACATGCATATATAGCTCAAGAAGACGGAATAAAAGGCGATGATATAGGCGTTGAAAATGCATCTCCAGAAGTAATTATAGAAGCTTTAAATAGAGCAAAGATATCAGAAGAAATAATTGAAGAAATATATACATCAGAAGATATGTTTCATTTTAAGCTTACAGGCGATGCTGATTCAAAGAAAAGAAGAATTATTCTAGGAAAAGAATTAGGAATTGGTTACGGAAATTCAAATCAAATGTTAAGCAGATTAAATAAATACTCTATAACAAAAGAAGAGTTTATTACTGCTATAGAAAAAATTGAAAAATTTTTAGAGGTGAAAGAATAATGGAAATACAGGATATAAAAACAGCAGAATTAGTTAAGAAATATAATTTTAAATTTTCTAAAAGTTTAGGGCAAAATTTCTTAATAGATGATTCAGTTCCAAAAGATATTGTGGCAGGGGCTGAGGTTAATGAAGATGACCTAGTTATAGAAATAGGTCCAGGAGTGGGGACGTTAACAGCTCAATTACTAAATAAAGCTAAAAGGGTAGTTGCAATAGAATTAGATAGTGATCTTATACCTATTTTAAATAAAGAAATAGGTGATAATCCTAAATTTACATTAATACATAATGATGCTTTAAAAGTTAATTTTAATGAAATAATAGGAGATGAAGAAAGTGTAAAGTTAGTAGCTAATTTACCTTATTATGTTACAACTCCTATAATACTAAAATTATTAAAAGAAGACTATAAATTTAAATCTTTAACTATAATGATACAAAAGGAAGTAGCAGAAAGGATGAATGCAGAACCAGGTAATAAAGATTATGGTTCACTTTCATTATTAGTTCAATATTATTGTGATACCAAGATAGTAAGAAAAGTAGCACCGCAATGCTTTATACCAAGGCCTAAGGTAGATTCAATAGTGATAAGATTAGATAAGCTTACAGAACCTAAGGTAAGTGTTAAAAGTGAAAAGCTATTTTTTGATATAATAAGAAGTTCATTTAATATGAGAAGAAAAACTCTTTGGAATGGTGTGAAAAATATCGGGTTAAGCAAAGAAAAACTAGAACTAGCCTTTAATGAAGCAGACATAGATCCAAAAAGAAGAGGAGAAACATTATCTATACAAGAGTTTGCAGTTTTATCAGACAAAATTTATGAAAAAATGGAATAAGATTAGAGGTGATTTTATTCAGTTCACAATTCACGGTTATTTAAGTTAAAGGTAACAGGGATTAGGGACCAGGTAACAAGTAACAGAGAGTATAGTAATTTAATTTTTTGGAGAAAAATTAAACTGGTGTAGAACTTAAAGCATACACTATTAACCATTCATTAGTAATTGCTTTGCAATTTATTTAAACTCGTGAGAAATTTGGTGTAATATCAAATAATCTCACGAGTTTTATTTTTAACATATTTGGATATATTAAGCATATAATGTATTGAATTAATGTAAAGTGGAGGTTCTAAAGGTTTGTCACAGTTAAATAAATTGTATAGAAATTTTATTATTTTACAAGAAGATGAAAGAGGCTATTCTAGTTCTAACGACAAAACCTTATCAGGATATTCAAAGATAGAAGCAAAGGGGGATACTTGCAAAATTTCCTTTTATGCTCAAAATCTAAGAAATGATGGTGATGATTATTGCATTATGGCTATATGCAATAAAAAGGATACTAAGAAAATGTTGGACTTAGGAAAAATCACCGTATCAGATGGGGGAAAAGCTGAAATAACAAAGGAGTATTCTGTTGACGATATAGCAGGATTAGGAATATCTTATGACAAAATTTCAGGAGCTGCAATAGCTAAAATGAAAGATGAAATTCCTATAATTATTATGTGTGGATTTATAAATGGTGAACAACCAAGTGATAATTGGAAAAACTATAAAATAATTAAATCTACTAGTGATAAATCAAAAGATAAAGTTGAATATTTCAAAAAAGAAGATAAAATGAAAAAAGATTATGACAAAAAGAAAGAATCTGATAAGAAAAAAGATGATGATAAAAAGTACTATGATAAAAAGAAAGATGAAGCTAAAAAGAAGGATGAAGATAAGAATAAGGATGAAGATAAGAAGAAGGATGAAAACAATTGTAAATGTTCAGAACATAGAGAGGAAGATCTTAGAAGTGATGAAAGACCTATTATGGAAGAAGGCATTGGGCCAATAGATATAGAAGAACAAGATGTAGAAGCAATTCCAGAAGATGGAGCTGATGTTAAAAAGAATATTGATGATAAGGACAATCCGTTTACTAATTTAAACGGAGTAAATGCGGCTCAAAATCCTTTTGTTAATAGTTCAGGAGAAATTAATTATTATGGTTCAAATTCATTAAATAGAGCAAGTAAAAAGAATAAATTTGATGAATATGAAGAAGAAATAGAAAAAAAATCTGATGTATTCTCTATAAAAGGAAGCGTAGGAGAATATTTTGAAGGGATTGCCAATGGTTTTGAACATTGTAGAAATGAATATAGGGAAATAAAATATTGTAAGTGGTATAAGATACCTGTTCATGACTTACATGAAATGTGTAATATGTCAAATTACAATAGATATACAGTGGCATACTATCCAATGCTTAACTATTATCCATATATAAGAAAATATGGACACTTTATGCTAGGCTATAAATGTGATAAGGACGGAAATTTAAGATATATAGTTTATGGAATTCCGGGAAGAAAAAATAGGGACGAACAGCCTTATGAGGGGAAAACTGGATTTGTAACTTGGATTAGTAATGAAACTAGGGATGGAGTAGGATGTTGGTTAATGTTCTATGATTTTAGAAATTCAACTGTTGTTGTACCTATGAAATAAAGTGCAGCAATAAAATGTACTTATAATCCTAATGAGTATATGAGATGAATAAGAAAAAAATCTATATAATAGCCCTACTGGTAATCCTAATGTTTATTATAGTTTGTATGAAAAACCTATTTATACAAGATATAAAAGAAGTTGCAATTTCAAATAATAATATAAAAAATTTTGATGAATATTTATTGGGAGAGGGAGAATATAAAGTTTCACTGCCAGAAGGATGGGAAATAGATAAAAAAATAAAAAGCTTTAATGGTGATATTAATATCAATTTTAGTGATAATGATAATATTGAAGGTAATATTTCTATAGAAAAAGGAAATATAGAAGATATTTCCAATAGTATTACTAATAGTAAAGAGAATATTAAAATAATAGAAGATAATTATATATGGCATATAATAAATGTGGTAAATAATAAAACTATTAATAAATATTATCTTAGAAGTTACTCAGAGGGAAAAGTTCTTATAATTAAGTATTCCTATATTAAGGAGAAAGAAAAAAATAGTATTAATGTAGTTTTTGATAGTATATCAATGAGTTTTAAGTGATGCTTCAAAAAATTTGCTATTGAAGAATTAAAGTATTATAATTTATTTATAATTAGGAGAAGCTAATGCTTCTCCTAATTAACTATTAAGCATTGTAGGGAAAATATTGACTTTTTAATAGAGGGGAAGGATACAATTGAAAAAGCCAATAAAAAGTATAATAACTATATTAGTAATAATATTATCTTTCAACTTAACATCTTGTACATTAATTGATAATATAAAAGGTAAATTTAAAAAAGATAATGGATATTTTGATTATTTGCTAAGCGGTAAGGTTGATGTTATAAGTATACAAAGTGTTAGAGATAAGTCTTTTAAATTTCTTGTTACAGATGAAAAAGCTATACAAAGTATGCATGAGCTTTTATCTAAAGCTAAAGTGAGCGAAGAAAAATCAGATTTGCAACCAGATTATATATTTGAAATAAAAATGGGGAGCGAAATTAAACAATTCAACTATATAGTTGGAGCATATGAAGGTAATTTCTATGATGAAAATGAGAATTTTACAGTATCTAAGAGATTAGATGAAAGTATAATTCAAAACTTATCAATAATAAGAAAGCCTAGAGACTTTGAGTACATATATTATAATTCTATACTAGATGTTATGAATTTGAAGAAAGAAGTTCTTAATAATGGGAATAATAAAATTGGTATTGATGTAGAAAATGATATAGATTGTCTTAAATATATATTTTCTACAGATATAGAAGATTTTCTATCAAGGGCCAGAAAGATAACTTCTAATGTTGAAATTGTAAATAATAATGAAGAAGATTTTGACATTGTTATAAAAGTAAAAAATAGGGGACATAACACAACTGTTTATAAAAGTAATATAACTGTTGAAGACAAGAAAAATAAGGTTGAATATTACTATTATATAGTTGGTGAAAATGAATTTAAAGAATGGAACATAGATATTTATACGAAAGATAATGTTCCAAAAGAAGTAGAAAAGAACTGGTAGGAGGTAATTAATATGTCAGATTGTTCAACTTGTCCAAGTAAAAATAAATGTAGCTCTAAAGATACTGTTGGATCTCAAGGATGTGGTAAGTTATTACCTAAGTATGGAACAATAAAAAATGTTATTGGAATAATAAGCGGAAAAGGTGGAGTTGGTAAATCTACTGTTACTGGTATATTAGCTAGTACATTAAGAAAAAAGGGATATAAGGTTGGTGTGCTTGATGCGGATATAACAGGACCATCAATGCCAAGATTCTTTGGAATAAATGATAAAAGAGCTGTTATAGAGCCAATAGATGAAAATAACTTTAAATATAATCCAGTAGAATCTAAGGGTGGAACAAAAGTATTGTCAATGAATCTATTAATACCTAAAGAAGATGATCCGGTTGTATGGAGGGGACCTATAGTAACAAGCGTTTTAACTCAATTATTTACTGATACAGTTTGGGGAGAACTTGATTACTTATTAATAGATATGCCACCTGGAACATCAGATATAACATTAACAGTAATGCAAAGCTTCCCTATTACTGAGCTTATTATTGTTTCTACTCCACAAGATATGGTTTCTATGATAGTTAAAAAAGTAATAACCATGGCAAAAAAAATGCCTTTACAAATAAGAGGAGTAGTAGAAAATATGTCTTATATAGTGTGTCCAGGTTGTGATACAAAAATGAGAGTATTTAGCAAAAAGTCTGCAGAAGAGCATGCAGAATATCTAGGAATACCCCTATTAGGAGAACTTCCTATAAATGTTGATTTAACAGAAGCATTAGAGCAAGGAATAGCAGAACAGTATGTAATGGATAATGATTTATACTCATTAATTTTCGAAGGTCTATATTAATAGTAGAATACATAAAATCTATATTGGTGGTAATAATATTATTGAGTTTAATAAAGAAAGGAAGAAACAATATGGAGGCTTATGTAGATAAAGATACTTGTATTGGATGTGGATTATGTCCATCAATTTGTGAGGCAGTATTTGAAATGGATGATGATGGTAAAGCAATTGCAAGAAATCCTAATGTACCTAGTGACGTAGAAGATGAGGCAAAGGATGCAGAAGCAAGTTGTCCAGTAAACGCAATTAGTGTATCCTAATAAAAAGATGCTTGAAAACTTCAAGCATCTTTTTTAAAAAAAATCAATTACTTTATCTTGATGTATTTTAGGCTGATTGCTGGTATTGTAGCTTAGATTATTGGAGTCAATATTAACAACATAACCTATTCCTAAATAATCATTTACTTGAGTGAGTGGCACCTTAACAATAGTATCATCTTCTAATGCTACGAATGCTTCAAAATAATTATAGTCTATAATTTTTCCTTTCAAAATAACACCACCTAAAAGTTAGTAGTATTATTTTGTACAAAATTAAAAATATAATACTATAAAAATTTAATATTAATCTATTTATACAGATCTTTATATATTATTTTAAAAACTTTTAAAGCTTCTTCGATCTTGGGTCTTAAAAGTCCTTTTCTAGCTTCATATTCTTTTTTGCCTTTTGGAGTTAATGAATAAATTTTTTGAAACTTTTTTTTAGGATCATCCCATTGTCCAATAACATATTCTTCTTTTTCTAATTTTTTTAAAAGAGGATATATACCTCCTGTACTAGGAATCCAGAGTCCATTAGTACGTTCACCTATTTTGGTTGCAATATCATTTCCATTTGAAGGTGATATACTAAGTATATGAAGAACATATATTGGAAGGAGTCCTTTAGTAAATACCTGACCTACTGATTCCTTTTCCTTTTGAATTTTTTTTAACTCAGCAAGTTTTCTTTTATACTCTTCGTGAAGTTTTTTCTCTTCTTCTTTTATATCTTCTATACTACTTAGATGAAGATTGTACTCATCCATATTAATAAACCTTTTGAATTGCTAGGCCAAGTAATCCAGGACCACCATGAACTCCTAAAGCTGGACTTATCTGAGACATATTAAGACTAACTATATTTTTTAAGTCTTTTATAGATTCCATAAATTTCTTAGCTTCCTCTAAAGCGCCACCTTGAAGTACCCAAACTTTGCAAGGACCTAAAGAAAGTTCATCTTTTAGTATGTTAGTAAGCTTTAATATAGATTGTTTTCTTCCTCTGGCCTTACAAACAGTATAGTAAACCCCGTCATCATCAACAGAAACAACAGGTTTTAAGTTTAACATTTCTCCTATAGTACCAGAAATTTTGCCTATTCTTCCGCCTTTTTTTAAGTATTCCAAAGTATTTATTGTAAAATATCCGCTAATACTCTTTCTTATTTTAGGGATAGCAGATACTATTTCTTCAAAACTTTTGCCACTATTAATTAAATCAGAAACCTCTAAAGCCATAATTCCTTCTGGCATAGCTAGAATCTTAGTATCAAAGACATAAGATGTTAATTTAGGGTGATCTTCTAATGCTAATCTTATTGAGTTGAAGGTTCCAGATAAGCCACTAGAAATAGTTATAGCAATAACATGAGTATATCCTTCATCTTCTAATGACATTAATATTTCTTCCATAATTTCAGCACTAGGCAATGAAGTTTTTGGAACTTCTTTTTCTAAGTTGTTATAAATCTCATCAGCAGAGATATCTATTTTATCTTTATACTCTTTATCTGAATAAGAAATTCTAAGTGGTAATAGTTTAATATTTCTTTCGTTAAGGGTTTCAAGAGATAGATCGCATGCGCTATCAACTATTAAGGCTATTTTTTGCATAAAAATCCTCCTAATATTTAATATATTTATATAATTTTATAATATCAATATCTTTAAATTCTATTCATCTAAATTATATCATAACAAGCATGTATATCAATACTGATAATCAAAAAAACCATATCACTATTGATATAGTTTTGTTTAAGTAAAAACTTATTTGTCAACTTTAATTTGCAATAAAAAAGTCCAAATATAGAATAGAATGCCATAAATCAATAATAAATCTAGCGATATCTATCCATCTTATAATTTGAAATGAATATTTTTAGAGTCTATAATAGATACTATGATTAATACAAGATATTGTGTAATGGGGGTTTTGTAAGTGCAATATGTAGTAAAAAGAGATGGCAGAGAAGTTTCTTTTAATTCAGTTAAGATAGCTACAGCTATAAAAAAGGCATCAGATGAAGTAGGGGAAAAGCTCAAAGAAAGTGAACTTTTAGATATAGTAAAAAAAGTTATAAATTACATAGAAGATTTAGAAAAAGAGAAAGTAACTGTTGAAGAAATTCAAAATTTAGTAGAAAAAGCATTATTAGTTAAGGGTTATGAAAATATAAAAATAGCATATTCTAGCTATAGAAAAGAAAGAACAAAGGTTAGAGAAATAAAGTCTGATTTAATGAGAGCAATAGAAAAAATAGGGATAGAAACAGATAGAGATAATGCTAATGTAGGGAATAATTTTAGTTCCAAGCTACTAAGAATAGCATCTGAATCTAACAAGTGGCATAATTTAGCCATGATGCCAAAACATTTAGCAAAGGCACATGAAAATGGTGATTTATATTATCATGATTTGGATAGTTATAATCTTACAACTAATTGTCTTCACATACCAACAAAGGAAATATTAGAAAGAGGATTTAATACTGGATATGGAACTATAAAAATACCTAAGAGGATAGAAACGGCAGCAGAACTATCCTGTATTTTATTACAATCAACTCAAAATGACATGTTTGGTGGCCAATCACATCCAGATTTTGATAATGATATGGCTGTATTTGTTGAGCCAACAAGAAAAGAAATAAAGCTTGAATTAGAAGAACTTGGTTTAGATAAAAACAAAATAGAAGAGTTGACAGAAAAAAAGCTAAGAAAAAAAGTACATCAGGCTATGCAGGGAGTAATTTATAATTTAAATACCATGCATTCTAGGGCAGGATCTCAAGTACCATTTAGTTCTATTAACTTAGGAATACCTTATTCAAAAGATGCAGCATTAATATGTGAAGTATTTTTATTAGAATATGAAAAAGGTTTAGGGAAAGGTGAACAACCAATATTCCCCAATATAATATTTAGAGTTAAAGAGGGGGTTAATAGAGAGCCAGAAGATAAATATTATTACTTATATAAATTAGCTTGTAGGGTAGCAGCGAAGAGAATGAATCCTACATTTATGAATATAGATGCTGACTTTAATAAGGAATATTATGACATGGGATATATGCCAGCAACCATGGGATGTAGAACATACCTAATGAAAAATGTAAATGGAGAACCTGGATGTAAAGGTAGAGGAAATATTGCTCCAGTAACAATTAACTTACCTAGAATAGGAATTCAAGCTAAAGGGGATATAAATGAATTTTTTAATATACTAGATAAAAGATTAAATCTAGCAAAAGAATCCTTAATGCATAGATATGATATATTAAAAAAACTAAAGGTTAAAGACTTACCATTTGTTGCAGGTCAAGGGTTAATGAAGGGCTCAGAGGGGCTTTCAAAGGAAGATTCTATAGAACCAATATTAAAACAAGGAACTTGGGGGATTGGATTTATAGGTCTTGCAGAAACTTTGATTTCATTAATTGGATATCATCATGGAGAAAATAATGAAGCAAAAGATTTAGGAGTAAAAATAGTAAGTCATATAAGAAAGTTTATTGATAGGGTAACAGAGGAAACTAAATTAAACTGGAGCTGTTATGCAACTCCGGCAGAAGGTCTTTCAGGTAAATTTATAAAGAAAGATAAAAAAGTTTTTGGTACTATTAAAGGTGTAACAGATAAGGATTATTATACTAATAGCTTTCATATACCTGTAAATTATCCTATATCAATAAAAGATAAAATAGATATAGAAGCAACTTATCACAAACTATGTAATGCTGGGCATATAAGTTACTTAGAAGTAGATGATCGTCCATCTGGCGAGGCTATAATGGATATTTTAAACTATGCATATAAAAATACTAATATCAGTTATATAGGAATAAATTTTCATATAAGATATTGTAAGAATTGTGGTAGTCATTTAAGTAGTAATGAAAGAAAATGTCCAGAATGTGGAAGCGGAGATATACAAGGGGTTTCAAGAGTAACAGGATATTTAAGCTTAGATGAAAGGTTTGGACCTGGAAAATATGAGGAAAGGGCAGATAGATTATCACATTTAGGGAATAGAAAAAATAATTATAAATTACTATAATTATGCATAAATATACGAATTTAAAAGTAGGAATATAAAAAATCCTACTTTTTTTATTTTAAAAATGGTGCAAGATTTTTAAAATTTATTGCAAATTTTCTATGCATTTCAATCAAATAAAACATAAAAGCATTTTAAACTGAAATAATTTTATAAAAACTTGCAATTTTTATAAAAATCAAACGCTTTTTACTTGTCTGTAATTACTTGATATGATAAAATTGTTATTAATTATTATAAAAAATATTTTACATTGGGGTTAATTAGCAATAAGTAATATTTTAAAGGGGGAGGCTTATGTCTATTAAAAATTTAAATAATGGCAAAGAGGTCTTTATTGTAGATACTACTTTAAGAGACGGAGAGCAAACAGCAGGAGTTGTTTTTGCAAATGAGGAAAAAATTGCAATAGCATCTATGCTAAGCGAACTTGGAGTTGATCAACTAGAAGTAGGTATTCCTACTATGGGTGGAGATGAAAAAGAAGCTATAAAACAAATTGTAAAAAGAAACCAAAAATCAAGCATTATGGCTTGGAATAGAGCAGTAATAAAAGATATAGAAGAATCTATAGATTGTGGAGTCGATGCTGTAGCTATATCAATATCAGTTTCAGATATTCATATACAACACAAACTAAAAACCTCTCGAGGATGGGTTCTAGAAAATATGGTTAAATCTGTGGAATTTGCGAAAAAAAATGGATTATATGTATCTGTAAATGGAGAAGATGCATCAAGAGCTGATAGAGAGTTTTTGATTCAATTCATAGAAGTAGCAAAGCAAGCAGGAGCAGATAGATTTAGATATTGTGATACTGTAGGTATAATGGAGCCTTTTAAAATTAATGAGGACATAAGATATTTACATGCTAAAACAAATTTTGATATTGAAATGCATACTCATAATGATTTTGGGATGGCAACTGCAAATGCAATAGCAGGAATTATGGGAGGAGCATCTCATGTTGGTGTAACTGTTAATGGTTTAGGTGAAAGAGCTGGAAATGCAGCCTTGGAAGAAGTTTTAATGGCATTAATGTTTGTTTATAATTATGGAGGTAATATAAGCACAACTATGTTTAGGGAGGTTTCAGAATATGTTTCTAGGGCCTCAGGAAGAATATTGCCAGCATGGAAGGCTATTGTTGGAGATAATATGTTTGCACATGAATCAGGTATTCATGCAGATGGGGCAATAAAAAATCCGAAGAACTATGAAGCTTTTGATCCAGGAATAGTTGGATTAGAAAGACAAATAGTTATAGGGAAACACTCTGGCAAAGCTGGAATTATAAATAAGTTTAAAGAATATGGAATAGATTTAGATAACAATTCAGCCAAAGATATATTAGAAATGGTAAGATCTACTTCAGTAAGACTTAAAAGAAGTTTATTTGATAAAGAGCTTGTTCAAATATATAAGGAATATTTAAGGTTGAGAGAAGAAAAGGTTAATTAGATAAAAAGGGGGCAATAAGTTAATGGGGGACAATTTAGTTTATAAAATATTAAAAAGTCATTTAATTGAAGGAACTATAGATATAGGAAAAGAAATAGGAATAAAAATAGATAGAACATTAACTCAAGATTCTACAGGTACTATGGCATATTTACAGTTAGAAGCAATGGGAATAGATAGAGTAAAAACTAAAAAGTCTATAGCTTTTATTGATCATAATATGCTTCAGCAAGGATTTGAAAATGCGGATGATCATAAATTTATACAAACCGTGGCTTCAAAATATGGAGTTTACTTTTCAAAGCCTGGTAATGGAATATGTCATCAAGTATTTCTAGAAAGATTTTCAGTTCCAGGAGAAACTCTTATAGGATCAGATAGTCATACTCCTACTGCTGGAGGAGTTGGAATGCTTGCAATGGGAGCAGGTGGACTTGATGTAGCATTAGCTATGGGCGGTGGAGCTTATTATATAGCAACCCCTAAAGTATGCAAAATCAACTTAATTGGAAAGCTAAAACCAATGGTTTCAGCTAAGGATATAATACTAGAAGTCCTTAGGAAATTAACTGTTAAAGGTGGAGTTTCTAGAGTTTTTGAATATGCAGGAGAAGGAGTTAAAACACTTTCAGTTCCTCAAAGAGCTACAATTACAAATATGGGAGCGGAACTTGGAGCAACAACTTCAATATTTCCAAGTGATGAAAAGACTTTAGAGTATTTTAAGGCTCAAGGAAGAGAAGATGATTGGATAGAATTTAAACCTGACGCAGATGCAGTATACGATGAAGAAATAATAATAAATTTAGATGAATTAAAGCCGCTAGCAGCTAAGCCACATAGTCCTGATAATGTTGAAGAAGTAGAAAGCATTGGGAAAATTAAGGTTGATCAAGTTGCTATAGGAAGTTGTACAAATTCTTCATATGAAGATTTGATGAAAGTAGCTAAAATCTTAAAAGATAATAAAGTTCATGAAGATGTAAGTTTAGTTATAGCTCCAGGATCGAGACAAGTTATGGAGATGTTAGCTAGAAATGGAGCTTTAGGAGATATAATAAGTGCAGGAGCAAGAATATTAGAAAACTCTTGTGGACCATGTATAGGTATGGGACAAGCTCCTGGAACAGATGGAGTATCATTAAGAACATTTAATAGAAACTTCTATGGTAGAAGTGGAACATTATCTGCCAAAGTGTATTTAGTCAGCCCAGAAACAGCAGCAGTTTCAGCAATAAGTGGGGTACTTACAGATCCAAGGGAGTTAGATTTAGATATTAAGGTAGAAATGCCAGAAAGATTCTTAATAGATGATTCTATGATAATTTCTCCGGCAAAAGAAGGAGAGGATGTAGAAGTTGTAAGAGGACCAAATATAAAGCCTTTCCCTGTAAATAAGGAATTAGGTGATAAGGTTGAAGGAAAGGTTCTTATTAAAGTTGAGGATAATATTACAACTGATCATATAATGCCATCTAATTCAAAACTTTTACCATTTAGATCTAATATACCTTACTTAGCAGAATATTGTTTCAATACAGTTGATGAAGAATTCCCAAGGAGAGCTAAGGAAAATAATGGAGGAATAATAGTTGCAGGCAATAATTACGGACAAGGATCTAGTAGGGAGCATGCAGCACTTGCACCATTATATTTAGGAGTTAAAGCAGTAATTGCAAAATCTTTTGCAAGAATTCACAAAGCTAATCTTATAAACAATGGTATTATACCAATGGAGTT
Source organism: Clostridium sp. C8 (assembly GCF_001010885.1). Classification (NCBI taxonomy): domain Bacteria; kingdom Bacillati; phylum Bacillota; class Clostridia; order Eubacteriales; family Clostridiaceae; genus Clostridium; species Clostridium sp. C8. Next base: position 71,846 of record NZ_LBMX01000005.1, read on the forward strand.
TGAAGCGGAAGTGGATTATGATAAGATAGGCCTTCTAGACGAACTTGTAATAGAAGATATAAAATCAGCTTTAGTTAATGGAAAAACTATAGTAAAGAATTTAACTAATGGAAGCTTGTTTAATGTTTATATAAATCTAACAGAAAAAGAGATAAATGTAATAAAGTCTGGAGGAAGACTTAATTCAGTCCGCAAAGCATAGTTTTATATGGATGATTAAAAAGAGAGTTTGTTACTCTCTTTTTTCGTGCAGAGAAAAATAATAAAGTTATTATTTTACATATTACTTTTAAATCTAATAGTATATAATAAAAATAAAAACATTACATAGGGGGATTTATGAAAAGTAAAGGTAAGGGTAAAATGCTTATTCCATTATTATTAATATTAATCATAGCCGTTGTAGGCATATTTTATATTCCAAAGATAGAAAAATTATTATTAAATAGTAAACCTAAAGAAGAAAATTTGAACATTGATAATGTTGATAATGATACAAAAGAAAATGAAAATATTGAAATAGAAGATAAAAGCAATACAAAATCTATAGAAATAGTTGCGACTGGAGATTTCTTAATACATAAAGAAATATTAGATACTCAATATAACTCTGAAACTGATAGTTATGATTTTAAAAATACTGTTCAATATGTGAAAAGTTATTTAAGTGATGCAAGTTTAACTATTGCAAACTTAGAGGGAACACTTTCTGGTATAGAGAATTATGGTTATTCAGGATATCCAAGCTTTAATGCTCCAGATGATTTAGCAGATGCTATGAAATGGGTAGGAGTAGATGTAGTAAATAATATGAATAATCATTCATTAGACAGAGATGTAAGAGGTTTTAATAGAACAAGAAGTATTTTAGTTGAGAAGGGCTTTGATGTAATAGGAACAAGAGCAGATACTACAGAGGACAGATATATAATAAAAGAGGTTGAAGGAATAAAAATTGGGATAGTATCCTATAGCTATTCTATGACAGCAGAGGGTGGTGCAAGAGGATTAAATGGAGCAGTTATTCCACAAGAACTTTATCCACTTATGAATACATTTAGAGAAGATACTTTAGATTCAGATCTTCAAGAAATGAAAGAGCAAATAGCTGATATGAGAAATAAGGGTGCAGAAGTAGTTGTTTTTTATATGCATTGGGGAGATGAATATGAGCTAGAACCAAATGCAACTCAATTAAAAATGGCTAAGTTTTTAGCTAATGAAAAAGTTGATATAATCTTTGGTACTCATCCACATTCATTACAGCCAATAGATATTATAAAATCAGAGGATGGAAATAGTGAAACAGCAGTAATTTATTCCATGGGAAATTTTTTATCAAGTCAAAGAACTGAAAGAATACAGAATCCTTATACAGAAGATGGAGTCATAGTGTCAGTTAAACTAAGTAAAAATTTAGATACGAATGAGATAAAGGTAGATTATCCAACATATATACCAACTTGGGTTAACTGGTACGAGAAAGACGGAAAATTATTTTATGAAGTTGTTCCTGCAACAATAAGTGATGCTGATTACTTAACAGAAGAAGGAAAGATAAGGGTTGTAGAATCCTTTAACAGAACTAAAGGAATAATAGAACAATATAGTGATAAGATAAAACTATATAAGGAAAATTACTAGCATAAATCTTCTGTATTAGAATAATAAGCAAGTTTATAAAGGGGCGTTATGGACATATGGGGCTTATTAATAAGAAATTCAAAAATAAAGGAAATAAAAAAGTAAAGAGGATAAAAAAGTAGAGAAGATAATAAAGGGGATGTACTATATGGATAAAATGATAAGACTTTCAGGAATAGCTTACGAAAGTTTGGTTAATGGACCAGGAATAAGAAGAGTATTTTTTTCTCAAGGTTGTAGGCATAATTGCAAAGGTTGTTTTAATCCAGATACCCACGATTTTTCTGGTGGCGAAGATCGTAATATGGATGAACTTATTGAAGATGTTCTTAAAAATCCTATTATTAAAGGGGTTACCTTTAGTGGGGGGGATCCTTTTGAAAGGGCAGAAAAGTTTGCATATATGGCAAAAAAATTTAAAGAAGCTAATTTAAATATATGGAGTTATACAGGATATACCTTTGAATATATAATAAACAATTTAGATAAGATATTAGGCTGGAGAGACCTACTTAATAATATAGATGTTTTAGTAGATGGTAAATTTGAGAAAGATATGATGGAAGATGGATTAAGATTTAGAGGGTCAAGTAATCAAAGAATTATTGATGTGAGAAAGACTCTAAAAGAAAATAAAATATGCCAATTAGAATATTAGTTTTAAAATGCGAAGCATTTTTCAGTTCACAGCGCACAGTTCACAGTTTACGGTTTTTGGAATAAAGTAACAGGGAACAGGTTATGATATAAATTGCAAAGCAATTTATAAATGAAAGAATGAAAAAATTAAGGTTATTTTGCTACACAAAACTAACTACTGTCCCTAAGCTTACCTTGAAGTAGATGTTTCTTAATTTTTAATTATAGTTTACATCTAGTACTTGTTACCTGATACCTGTTACCTAAAAAAATAAAACAACTGTGCACTGTGCCTTGTGAACTGCAAACTAAAAATTTTGCTTCGCAAAATTTTACAATAGTGTTATAATAGATAAAAAAATAAACATATAGTATTCGTATATGCTTGAAGATATGGTTCAAGTGTCTCTACTAGGAAACCGTAAATGTCCTAACTACGAAGATTTAATTATTGCCATGTATTTAACTTTGGCTTTATTGCGTAGATTTGAGAGATAATCTTTTTAAGGAATACTATAAAATAATCAAAGTAATAAAGGGGATAATTATATGGAAAAGTTAAAAGAAAAAATAATAAATGAAGGAAGAGTTAGAGAAGGGAATATACTTAAGGTTGACTGTTTTCTAAATCATCAAATGGATATAAAGTTCTTAAATGAAGTTGGACAAGAGTTTAGAGAAAGATTTAATGAGCAAAAGGTAGATAAAATTCTTACAATTGAAGCTTCTGGAATTGGAATAGCAGCTATAGCATCTCAATACTTCGATTTTGCACCAGTAGTTTTTGCAAAGAAAACGGAAAGTTTAAACTTAGATAAAGAAGTATATGAATCGGAGGTTCATTCATTTACTAAAAAAAGAACTTACAAAGTTAGAGTAGGTAAACAATTTTTAAGTGAAGGTGAGAATGTACTAATAATAGATGACTTTTTAGCAATGGGTTGTGCAGCTAAGGGAATGATTGATATAGTTAAGCAATCAGGTGCAAATTTAGTTGGAATTGGAATAGTTATTGAAAAAGGTTTCCAAGAAGGAAGAAGTGTTTTAGAAGGCATGGGAGCTAGAGTTGAATCTTTAGCTATAATTGATAGGTTTGAAGATAATAAAGTAGTATTTAAGTAATAGAAAATTGATAATTAAGAATAGATGATTATTTATAAGACTTAGCTTAGGCTATGTCTTATTTTTAAGTGAAGGAACTATTAGAAATATAGTGCCTATAATAATGAGTAAGATAGGGGCTAAAAATAGGACTCAATTAAGTAACATAATTAATGAGTATGATTAAAAGATATAAAATAAGGAATCTCAAACAAATATTTGAGATTCCCCAATAATTCTTTAATTACTTATTAAGATAGTATTCCATAACATTTCTAACTTTAGGAACAGTTACATGACTATGTCCCCTATCTTTAACATCTTCTATAATCATGGCTAATGAAATCTTAGCTGTATCTGGATCAACAGATACAAACCATCCATTTTCAGTTCCATTAACATCATCTTGAGATTTTTTTATTTCAGCAGTACCTGTTTTACCAGCTACCCTATGTCCTGGAACAACACCATCAGAGATGGTAGCACCAGAATCATTAATTAATGCGGTGAAGGAATTTATTAATGCTGGTAAATCATCTTTTAATATAGCGCTTTGCTTCCAAATATTTGATTCAGAGTTTTCACTTATAACTAATCTAGGCTGCATTATATCTCCATTATTGGCTAGGGCACTATAAGATAAAGCCACATTTAAAGGAGTTACCATTATTTCTCCTTGTCCATATCCTGTATCTGCTAACAGTATTTCTCTACCTAAATCACCATCATTAGAAATTTGTGACTCTTCCATAGGATATTCAAATTTTAGTTCTTCTCCAATACCAAATTTTTTAATTCCTTCAATAAATTTATTATTCCCCAATTCTAGAGCGACTTGACCAAAATAAATATTATCTGAATGATTAACAGCATCCTTTAGATTTACAGGACTGCCAGGGTCAGTTACTCGAGTGATTTTAAAATCTCCCCAAGAGCTATCTTTCTGCCAAGATAGTCCTTTAATATCTCTTGTAGCGTTCGAATCAATAATTTTATTTTCTAACCCAATTGAAGACGTTAAAAGTTTCATAGTTGATCCAGGAGAATATGTTTTATTAAACCTATTTATTTCATCAGCATTATTTGTTTCTTCCCATTTTGACTTTTGAGTTTTAGTTACATAGGTTGTAAATACATTTGAATCAAAGGAAGGGGCACTTACCATAGCTAATACTTCTCCAGTTTTAGGGTTAACAGCTGTAGCAGCTCCTTTTTCTCCATTCATTTCACTGTATATTTTACTTTGAAGTGCTGAATCTATAGAGAGTTTAATATCATTTCCATCTTCTCCATCCTTTTTAGCAATAGTTATTTTTTCTTCGCCTCGTTCTATATAAATTTCAGCAGAATCTTTTCCCCTTAGAGTGTCTTCGTATACTTGCTCTAATCCAGCTTTACCTATAAGGCTTGTATCATTATATCCATTGTCTTTGTTATTTTCTAATTCTTCAGCAGTTATACTTCCAATATAGCCAATTAATCGTCCAAAGGCTTCACCACCAGTATATATTCTTCCGGCTTTTTCTTTTATAAGAATTCCGTCCTCAGCTCTACCTCTAAGCGAATTTAACTTCGAATCTGTTGGTAATATATCTACTAATGGAATAAAGTGTTCAGGATTTGTATTTGCATCAAGTTTGGTTTTTATGTTTTCTTCACTAATATCTAAAGTAGTGGCTATTTCAGCTATTTTAGCATCAATATTTGATAAATTAAATTTTGCTGGATAAATTCCTACAGTGTTTAAAATACCATCATTAGCTAATAAATTAGCATCTTTATCTAATATACTACCTCTCTTTGATGGAATTACATTAACTCTTACTTTATCGTCTTTAGTCATTTGAGGGAAGATTAAGCTTTCATCCCATTTAATCTTAAATTCTTTATCTTCTTTTATAATATTTAATTTATAATCTGAAATATTAACATCACCAGCAATTGTATTCATACTTAGCTTAAAAGGAATCGTAATAGTATCATCTTCTTTTACTTTATCGCCATTAATTTCTATTAATAAATTATTAGCTTCTATAGCAGAAAAGATATTAGTATATCTTGTTGTAAAATCTTCTTCTGAAATAATTGCCTTTGAATCATTATTTAACATTTGATACATGCCAGTATAATCATTTTGTGTCCACTTTTGGGAAAATGTTTCAAAAGCTTTTTCAGCCTTATTTAATTTAGAACAACCACTAATTAATAGCATAAATGATAATAATAAAGATATTAAAATTAATTTTTTATTTTTCATTTTAAATTATCTAACCTCCTAAAGTTATTATATATTTAATAATTCGAATAACCAAAACTAATAAGGCTTGGTTAAAAAATTCAATTTTAATTGTGTAGAAGAGCCTTATATAAATTATATCATTAATTAATTGTTTACATATTATAAATGATATAAAATTTTTAAAATTCAAAAATAAGTTTAAAAAACAAAAAAGCGCCGAAGCGCTTTATAAATAAATGGGGGATGGGACCTGTATTAAACAGGTTTTGTATCTACATTAGTATTATTTACAAAAATAAAGTTTTTATACAATAAATTAAAACAATTCTTAAAATAAAAAAATTTTTCAAACAAATAATAATTATTATCCATTGAATAGATTTTATAATAGTGTTATTATGATAAAAAGATATTTTAGATGAGGTGATTAAATGAAGGTATCATATAGAAGTTTTACTTGTTCGCAAGGAGATATTAAAGTAATTTATTTATTTGAAGATAATATTAATTTACCAAAGGAAGAGTTAAATAAACATATTTTATTAGCTCAAAGTAGAAACTTATTTAATGGAAAAAAAGGTGATTTATATACATTCACATTAGATGTAAATGAAACAATTCAAACTATTATATTGTTAGGTTTAGGAAAAGAAGAAGATTTAACAGTTGATACAATTAGAAAGGTGACTGCTAAAGCAATAAGAAAAGCAAATGAATTAAAAGTTAGCACAGTATTCTTGAGACTGCCAAAAACAGAAGTGCTACAAATAGAAGAAATGGTAAAAAATGCGACAATAGCAGCACAATTAGCTGGATATAAATTTGATAGATATAAAACAAATTCAAAGGAAGAAAATGATTTAACAGTTTCAATTGCAAGATGTGGATTAAAGGAAGCAACCCCAGAAATAGTATCAGCTATAGAAGAAGGAAATGAAGTTGCAAAGGGAATAATATTAGCAAGGGATTTAGTTAACGAACCTGCAAATGTTCTTTATCCAGAAACTTTAGCAGAAGAAGCAGTTAAAGCTGGAAAACAAAATGGATTTGAAGTAGAAGTTCATGGTGTTGAAAAGATAAAAGAACTAAAAATGGAAGCTTTTTATAGTGTAGCAAAGGCTTCAGAAAAAGAACCTAAACTTATAGTGATGAGATATTTCGGTAATCCAGAACAAAAAGGAGAAATATTAGGTCTTGTAGGAAAAGGCTTAACATATGATTCAGGTGGATATTCAATTAAGCCTACATCAGGAATGGTTGATATGAAATCAGATATGGGTGGAGCAGCTTCAGTTATAGGAGCAATGTCTATAATTTCTAATAGACAATTAAAAGTTAATGTTGTAGCAGTTGTGGCAGCTTGTGAAAACATGATTTCTGGAGGAGCTTATAAGCCAGGTGATATAATAGGAAGTATGGCTGGTAAGACTATAGAAATAAGAAATACAGATGCTGAAGGAAGATTGACTTTAGTAGATGCCGTTAATTATGTTATAGAAAAAGAAAATGCAAATGAAGTTATTGATTTAGCAACTTTAACAGGAGCAGCTTTAGTAGCTCTTGGAGATACAACAACAGCAGTTGTTACAAATAATGATAGATTTTATGGAGAGCTTAAGGAAGCTTCAACTTACACTGGTGAAAAGTTCTGGCAATTACCATCTTTTGAAGAATATTCTGAATTGGTGAAATCAGAGATAGCTGATTTAAATAATAGTCCAGGAAGAAATGCAGGTACTATTACAGCAGGATTATTTATAGGAGAGTTTGTTCAAAATAAGCCATGGTTACACTTAGATATAGCTGGAACAGCTTGGGCAGATAAGAAAACTGACTTAACTGTTAAAGGTGGAACAGGTGCTCCAGTTCATACATTATATGAGTTAGTTAAGAGAAGAAGTAAATAAAAAAATTATTTTAGTTAATAAGAAGAGGGTATGTATATATTATTATGCATACCCTCAAAATTTATAAGATTATTAATATAGTGTGTTTACAATTACTATTATATCAATAAATATCTATAATAAATATACAGTTATTTATATAAGTGTTATAATTATGAATAAATATAATAAGGGAAGTGAGCGGTTTATAAAAGTATTAGGTTATTTTTATAAAATTATCTGAAGTTTAAAATTATAAAATATAAAGGGAGGAAATGATATGATAACAAGAGAAGAAGCATGGAAATTGCTTACAGAATATAATAAGGAAGAATTTCATATCCAGCATGCTTTAACAGTTGAAGGTGCTATGAGATATTTTGCAATAAAGTTAGGATATGAAGAAGAATCTAATTTTTGGGCTAATGTAGGATTACTGCATGATTTAGATTTTGAAATGTATCCAGAAGAACATTGCAGTAAAACACAAGAAATTATGAGAGAGCGTGGAATAGATGAAAGATTAATTAGAGCTGCAGCCAGCCATGGATACGGTCTTTGTTCAAAGCCACAACCTAAACCTGAACATCAAATGGAAAAGGTTCTGTTTGCAGTTGATGAGCTTACAGGATTAATAGGTGCTGCTGCAAGAATGAGACCATCTAAAAGTGTTATGGATATGGAAATTTCAAGTATTAAAAAGAAATTTAAGGACAAAAAGTTTGCAGCTGGATGTTCTCGTGATGTAATTAGGCAAGGTGCAGAGAATTTAGGATGGGAGCTTGATAAGTTATTTGAAGAAACGATACTAGCTATGCGTTCTTGTGAAGAAGATATCAATAATAAAATGGTAGTATATAAAGAATCTAAGTAATTACTAATAGTCTATATAATGACATATATTATTAAGGCAAATAAGACCAAAATTATTACTGAAACTTACTCTAACTAAATTAGATTTAAAATAAATTTATTAATATGAAAATACTTATTTAACACTAAAGCATAAATTAATACTAAGCCTATTTAGAAAGAGAGTACTAAGCCATGAAAAGTGAAAGTGATACTAGAAGTTTAATTAAAGATGTATATAATCATGAATATACAGTAAATGATTTAGTTAATAAGGGATTAATACATGATAATGATAATTGGAAAGAGCTAAGAAAAGAAAGAATTAATGAGATAAAAAATATTTATAAAAAAGATGAACTAGTATTATTTTTAGGTGCTGGTATATCAAAAGATGCAGGCATAGGTGATTGGAATGATTTAATGTCTGACTTATTGATACTTATGATAATGAAGGAGTTAGAGCAAAAAAATATTAAAATAACTTCTCAGGAGGCAGACTTTATAATCAAGCAAATTAAAGAGGTAAATAATAAATCACCATTGCTTCAATCAGCATTTATAAAAGCTACATTGGGAGATTCTTTTGAAGAAAGTTTAGCTAACTTATTATATAAAAATATAAGCGGAGATAATGGAAACTCAAAATTATTAGATAGCATTTCAAAATTATGTTTAAAGAGAAAAGGTGGGGTAGGGGTTAAAGCTATTGTCACATATAATTTTGATGATTTATTAGAAGACAATTTTGATAAATATAACATTCAGTATCATTCCCTATATAGTGAACTGGATTATACGACCTCAGATAAATTAGGGATTTATCATGTGCATGGTTTTTTGCCACGTCACCCAAGTCAATATGAAAAGCTATATGAGAGCTTATTAGTATTCTCAGAAGATAGATATCATAGTTTATATAATGATCCTTATTCATGGACCAATATAACACAACTAAATTTTCTTAGAGAAAACACTACATTAATGATAGGATTATCATTAACAGATCCTAATTTAAGAAGAATTTTATCCATAGCTAATAGAAAGAATAAGATGAAAAAACATTATGCAATCATGAGAAGAAAAAACTTTAAATATGATTCAAATGATATAAATATAAATAATGATATCTTAAAAAAAGTAAATATTATAAATAATGATTTACACGAAAAATCCTTTGAACAATTAGGAATAAATATTATATGGGTAGAGGATTATAATGATATTTCTAATATAATAGAAGATATTATAGTTAAATAAAAATAAAATAATAAAATAAAAGTTTAACAACAACCCTTTCAAACAATTTACTAAAAATACAATTTATGGTAAAATTATTTTTAATAAATAAATTGTTCGAGATTTTTAAGGAGATGTTGATGTATATACTAATTTGGGCACTTGTATATACGGAGTCAGTAGTGCAACCGACCTTGATTAAATTAAGGTCGGTTTTTTTATTTTAAAAATAATTATGGAAGGGGTCTTTTATGAACAGAAAAAAACAGAAAGCTAAGCCAAGGAAAAAATTATTTAATTTTATAGCATTTATTGCTATGCTATTTCAATTCTTCTCGATCATTCCTACATTATCCGCGAATGCTACAGATATTACAGGGAAATTTAATTTTATAACTGAAGTAAGTTTAACAGATGAAAATGGAAAGCCAATAAATGATTCATCAAATCCTATAAGTAAAAATGCAGAGGTTAAATTGACCTATAAGTTTGCTATACCAAATGAAGAAGTAGTAAAAAAGGGTGATACCTATGTGATGCAAATACCTAAGGAAATCCAAATAATAGGTACACTAAATTTCCCTATCAATCTTGAAAATGGAGAAACTATTGCAAATGTTGTAATAAATACTGACGGAGCAGTTGTTATTACATTTAATGAATTTTCCGAAAAAAATTCTAATATATCAGGGTATTTTTATATAGATACTCAATTTAATATTGATGAAATTGGAAATAATAATCCAATACCTATTAAATTTGAAGTTGGAGGAAATTCAGAGCCTATAATAATTAACGTAGATTTTGAACAACCTGAAATTCCTAATGCTTCTATCAAAAAGGAAGGGTCATATGATGCTTCAAGAAATGAAATAACTTGGAAGGTAATAGTTAATCCAGAAAATGTTAAAGTATATGGTGCTCAAGTCATTGATGATATACGAAATGGTCAAGAATTCGTACCTAATTCAGTTAAAATAAATGGAGCTACCCCTCAAGAGGCAAATTACAATTATGATTTAAGTAGCAAAAAATTAACTTATAATTTTCCAAATGTTATAGAAACAACTCAAATAATTACCTTTAAGACGAAAGTAACAGATTCAAAACTTTCTGAAGATGAAGGAGCCACAATATATCAATATAACACAGCAATTTTTAAGCATGATGGAACTTCTGTAAACTCTAACGAAGCATCAGTTGGAATAAAAACTGATTTTGTCAGAAAAGATGGGAAGTATGATGCATTAACAAAAAGAATTAATTGGAGTATTTATGTAAACAATAATTCTCAAAATATACCAAATGCTGTAACTGTAGATGATATACCTGCCGGATTAACATTTGTGCCAGGAAGTGTTAAGGTAGATGGAATTGAAACAAATAGTAATTATAGTATAGACGGGCAAAAGTTTATATACACTTTCCCATGGGCTATCAATGAGCCACATAAAATAGAATTTTCTACAGAAGTAACAGATGAAGCAGCTTATAACTCTAACACAGGAAAAACTTATAACAATAAAGTAACCTTAACTGGAAGCGGTGTTCCAAGTAATGCATCAGATACTAAGGGGGTAGGAGTACCGAGTAGCATCATTAATAAACAAGGTATAGGATACAATGCAGCTACAGGTGAAATTACATGGAAAATTACTATAAATACTAATAAGATATTAATAAAAAATGCTATTATTAGCGATGAAATAAGAGTTGGTCAAGAATATGTAGAAGGATCAGCATCTATAGATAAAAGCACTCCAGGAGGAAGTTTTAATTATTTGAAGGCAGAGAGTGGAGACAAACAGAAAACAGGAACATTAACTTATAGTTTTAATAGTGATATTAATGAGCCCTATGTAATAACATTTAGGACGAGAGTAACAGATAGTAATGTGTATGCAGGAAATAAAGATCAGAATTATTATAATGAAGCTAAATTAACAGGAGATAATATTATAACTTCAAAATCCCAAGGAACTCAAAGGGTCCAAAGTGAAGTGATAAATAAGACTAGTCAAGATTATAATTATATTACAAGAGAAGTTACATGGAAGATTGTTGTTAATAAAAATAAGATGAAACTTCCTAATGCTAAAGTTTTAGATACTATAAATAAAGGGCAAGAGTTTGTTGTAGATTCTGTTATGCTTAATGGTGGTATTGCAGATAAATTAAATTATACCTATGATGAAAGTACTAGAACATTAACTTATAATTTTCCAAGTGAAATAAATAATGAGCAAGTAATAACTTTTAAAACTAAAATTACAGATACTTCTATATTTAATAATAATGGAGAAAAGGAAATAAGAAATACTGCAAAGCTAATAACAGATTTGGTGCCTAGTGGAGTAGAAAGTACGGGAATAGGAAAAATAAAGAATACTTTAATTGATAAAAAAGCTGACTATACTAGAGGAAATTCTTATATTGATTGGAATGTAACATTTAACTCTAATAAGGTTCCTATCACAGATATTGTTCTTACAGATAATCTTCAAGAGGGACTTGAATTAGATACCACCTCTGTAAAATTGTATAAGCAAGTTTTAAAACAAGATGGAAAGCTAGAAAGAGGAGAGGAAATCAGTTTAGGAAAAGATAATGTAAAGTATAATGTTTCCACAAGAGAATTTAACTTTATATTGCCAGGTAAGATAGAAGACGCTTATATATTAACTTTTAGAACTAATGTAGTAGATAAAAAGAAAACTCCATTTACTAACTCTATATCTTTCAAAGGAACTGGATTAATTGAATCATCAAGTTCAGGAAATGTTGAGGTTATATTTCAAGGCGCCGGTGGTGGCGGTATTGGTGAAACTGGGAGTATTAAAGTTATAAAGGTAAATAGTAATAATGAAAATATAAGATTACAAGGTGCAGTATTTGAATTACTTGATAGATATCAAAATGTAATAAGAACTTCACAACCAACAGAAGGTAATGGAGAAATAGTATTTGATAAATTAAAATTTGACATAGATTATTATGTTAGGGAAAAGCAAGCACCTACAGGATATATTTTAGGAAATGAAGTATATAGGTTCCAGATTAAAAATAGTGAAGATAAAAAGAATATATCCTATAATTATAAAAATAGAATTATTACAGGTGAAATTGAATTCTTTAAGTTTGGAGAAAATGGTAAAACCATTAAAGATGCTGAGTTTACGCTTTACAGTAAGTCAGATACTGATTACCAAAATCCATTGATGGTAGCTATAAGTAATGAAGCGGGAAAAGTGGAGTTTAAAAATGTTGAGTATGGCGACTATATTATTAAAGAAACAAAGGCACCAGAGGGATATGTTATTTCAAATAAAACATTAAATGCTAGTATAACTGAAGATGGAAAGGTGATTAAAGCAAATCCAGAAAGTATATCCAATACGAAGATAAGAGGAAATATAGAATTTACGAAGCTAGGAGAAGGCAATGAAGTATTGCAAGGAGCAACATTTACACTTTATAAAGCAACAGATATAAGGTATGAAAATCCTATAGCAGTAATTATAAGTGATGAAAGTGGAAGAGTGGAATTCAATAATATAGAATATGGTAAATATGCAATAAAAGAGACAAAAGCACCAGAAGGATATGTTCTTTCAGAAGAAATATTAACTGCTGAAATAAAAGAAAATGGAACAACTATAAAAGCAAATCCAAGAAGCATTTCTAATACAAAAATAAGAGGAAATATAGAATTTACAAAGCTAGGAGAAAGTAAGGAAGCATTACAAGGAGCTGAGTTTACACTTTATAATGAAGTTGATGAAGATTATAAAAATCCAATATCAGTAGTTGAAAGTGATGAAAGTGGAAAAGTAGAGTTTAAAAATATAGAGTACGGTAGGTATGTGATAAAAGAAACAAAGGCATCAGAGGGATATATTCTTTCAGAAGAAAAATTAACTGCTGAAATAAAAGAAAATGGAATAACCATAAAAGCAAATCCAGAAAGCATTTCTAATACAAAAATAAGAGGAAATATAGAATTCACAAAATTAGGAGAAAACAAAGAAATATTACAAGGGGCTGAGTTCACACTTTACAAATCAACAGATACAAATTATGAAAAGCCTATAGCAGTAAGTATAAGTAGTAAAGATGGGAAAGTAGAATTTAAGAATATAGAATATGGAAGATATATAATAAAAGAAACAAAAGCACCAGAAGGATATGTTCTTTCAGAAGAAGAATTAAAGGCGGAAATAAAAGAAAATGAAGTAACTGTAAAGGCAAATCCAGAAAGTATATCTAATAATAAAATAAGAGGTTCTGTTAAAATAATCAAATTAGATGATAATAAAAAGGTCCTTAAGGATTCAGAATTCACATTATATGATATGGAAGGCAAAGAAATTGATAAATTATCATCAGGAGAAGATGGGGTTGTTTTATTTGAAAATCTTATTTATGGTAAATATATAATAAAAGAAACAAAAGCACCAGAGGGATATATAGCTTCAAAAGGCGTAATAAATGTATTTATAGATAAAAATCAGAAAGTGTATGACTATGAAGTAATAAATAATAAGATTAAAGGAGTAGTTATAATAACTAAAACTGATATGAAGGAAAAACTTCTTAAAGGAGCAGAATTCACTTTATATGATAGAGAGGGTAATGTGATTTCTAAAGAAGTTTCTAAAGAAGATGGGCTTGTAACATTTAGTAATATAGATTACGGTGAGTATATTATTAAAGAAACAAAGGCTCCTAAGGGATATATTTTAGGTAATGAACAATTAGAAATTAAAGTGAAATCTCCAGAGACACAAAACTTTACAGTTAAAAATGAATCAGAAAAAATTATAGACAAGGTATTAAATGTTTTACCTAACACAGGAAATAAATTTGATCCAAGGGCTATAATTATAGTTGGAGTAATAACAGCATTAGGAGGAGTTTACCTATTCTTAAGAAGAAGTAAGATAAGTTAATCTATATACTTGTCTAATTAAGTTTAATAACAAAGTTTATATTGTTTAACAAAAATAGCGTCAGATGTTCTGGGGCTATTTTTATTAATATATTAATTTTTGCTTAATACTTATAATGATTTATGCATAGATTATAATTGAGCGATATAAAAGGGGAAAAGGATGAGTAGTAAAGGAGAGTGTTTTATTAAAAAAGATAAATTAAGTACAGCAAGAAGACTTCAAGAAGATGTATCACAAATGATTAAAAAACAAGAAAGTAAAAAAATAAATGCTATGTGGCTTGAAGTAACTGGATGTTCTGGTAATATAATATCCCTATTAAATAGTGAAAATCCAGGGTTGTATGATATTTTAACTAGTATAGTAAATTTTACTTTTAACAATACACTTATGGGTAATGAAGGAGATGCTGCTTTTGAGAAGTTTTTAGAGACACTTGATACAGAATTCATATTACTAGTAGATGGAGCTGTCTCAACAAAAGAAAAAGGAGCTTATAATATTATTGCAAATTATAATGGGAAGGCTATTACAGCTTTAGAAGCTATAGAATTAGCTGGTGCAAAAGCAAAGTATGTTGTAGCAGTAGGAACATGTGCTTCTCATGGAGGAATTTCAGCAGCAAAGCCAAATCCTTCAGAAAGCAAAAGTGTACAAGAAGTTTTAAATCGTCAGGTGATTAAGTTGCCAGGATGTCCATGTCATCCTGATTGGGTAGTGGGGACTTTAGCTCATTTAGTTGGATATGGTGTCCCAGAGTTAGATAGTGAGGGAAGACCACTTTTTTTTTATAGTTTTACAATTCATAATACTTGTACAAGAAGAGGCTTTTTTGAAGAAGGTATTTTTGCAAAAAACTTTGGGGAAGAGGGTTGTATGATTAAACTTGGTTGCAGAGGACCAAGCACAAAAACTGATTGCCCAAGGAGAAAATGGAATGGCTATGTTAATTGGCCTATTGGTGATAATACTAATTGCATAGGTTGTGCAAAATCAACTTTTCCAGATGGAAATGAGCCTTTTGTAAAATATTAAGGAGGAGTTATGATAAAAAGAATTACTATAGACCCAGTTACAAGAATAAGTGGTTTCTTAGATGTTAAAGCAGAAGTAGAAAAAGATACAATTGTACAGGCAACTGCTAGTGGCTTACTTTTTAGAGGATTTGAGGAAATGTTAAAGGGAAGACCAGCACTAGATTGTATATATTTTACAGAAAGAATTTGTGGAATATGTTCAGCGGCTCATTCTATGGCATCTACTTTAGCTTTAGAAGATGCATTAAAGGTTCAAGTTACCTTAAATGATAGCTATATAAGAGACATTATGCATGGTTTTGAATTTATTCAAAATCATTTAAGACATTTCTACCTACTTTCTATTCCTAGCTATGCAAAAATTTATAGCGTAAAATTAGCTGAAAATAGCCAATACAACGATTATAGACTTCCAAGCAAAATTAACAATATTATAGGAGAACATTATGTTAAAAGTATTGAATTAAGTAGATTAGCACATGAAGGTTTGGCAATATTGGGGGGAAAGGCACCGCATAATCATGGGATTTTTGTTGGAGGAGTTACAGTAGATATAGATGCGTACAAAATAGAGAAAGTTAAAAGTATTATAAGAAAAATTACTGATTTTGTATCAAATGAAATGATAGAAGATGTAGAGGTTATAGCTAAATATTATCCGGATTATTTTAAAAAGGGAATATCATATCCTAATTTTATGAGCTTTGGGGTTTTTGATAAGTATGAAGATCCAGAAATAACGTATGTCAAATCAGGAGTAATAGAAAATAATGTTAGGTACGCCTTTGAACCTAATAAAATTACTGAACAAGTTCATTATTCTTGGTACAAGAAAGAACAAGGTTTAGAAGAAGTAGATTTGACTAAGAGTAATGCTTATACCTTTATAAAGGCGCCACGATACAATGGATTGCCCATGGAAGTTGGACCATTAGCACGATTGATTATTAGTGGAGAATACACAAATGGACATTCTTGTATGGATAGGAATATAGCAAGGGTTTTAGAGACCAAAAAAATACTTAATATATTAGAGAACTTAGTAAAAAGAGTGGAATTAAAGTCTAATAATCAAAAGGTTTATTTAATTCCTGATAAGGCTTATGGTGTAGGACTTATAGATACCACTAGGGGAGCTCTAGGACATTGGATAGAAATAGAAAATAAAGTAATTAAGCATTATAATATCATAACACCAACAGTATGGAATCTTTCTCCTAAAGATGAGTTAAACAATCCAGGGCCAGTAGAAAAATCATTAATTGGCTCTAAAATAAATAATATTAGTGAGCCGGTAGAAATCGGAAGAATTGTAAGGTCTTTTGATCCCTGTGTATCTTGTGCAACTCATTTAATTGGAAGTAATGGAGATACTAATATAGTTGAGGTCTTAGCATGAGTTTCAAGCTTATTGCAATAGGAAATATTCTTATGAAAGATGATGCAATAGGAATTAAAGTGGCAGAGCAAATGGAAGATGAACTCTCAAGTATTGGAGTTGAGGTTATATATGGAGAAACAAACCTTCAACATATTATGGGAAATATAGAAAAAGAAGATTATATAATAATTTTAGATGCAGCTTACTATGGAAAAAATATAGGGGAAATAACAACTGTATCAATAGATAAATTTATTTCTAATAAGGTTGAGTCTTCTCAGCATAACTATAATTTTCTGGATTTAGTAAAACTTTATTATCCTAATATTAAAGGGGTAATTTATGGTATTGAGGTTAATAAAGTTGAATTTGGAATTGGACTAGATTGTATTTTACAGAAAAAGCTAAAATTAATTTCTCAAAATATTTTAAATGAAATAAAAAAAATCGTAAACTAGAGGGATACTCAAATATGGAAAATACTTTTTTATTAAATAAGACTTCAAAATACTATTATTTAAAGTATTATAAAAATCTTCAATATGAAATAAAAATAGAGGGAATAGTGCAGGGTGTTGGATTTAGGCCTTTTGTATATAAAAATGCCACTATTTACAATATTTCAGGATATGTTAAGAATGTAGGAGGAGCTGTGGAAATTTATTGCCAAGGAACAAGAGATAATTTGAAAAGATTTATACTAAGTATTTTAAATAATCCTCCTCCTATTGCTAAAATCGAAAAATTTCAATGTAAATTTATAAAAGGAGAATCTTCACATAGAAAGAATCTTTATAAAGATATTTTTCAGATTAAAGAAAGCGTCAATGAAAAAAATTTGTTAAAGTTTATTTCGCCAGATGTAGCAATTTGCGAAAAGTGTTTAGAGGAGATACAAAAAAGTGAAACTAATAGATATAAATATGTATTTACAAATTGTACTAATTGCGGGCCGAGATATTCTATAATTAAGGGTTTACCTTATGATAGAAACTATACAACTATGGAAAAATTCATAATGTGTAAAGATTGTAATGATGAATACAATAATCCATTAAGTAGAAGATTTCATACTGAGCCAAATTGTTGCAAAAAATGTGGGCCAAGTATTTCTTTAGTAGACAATGAAGGGAAAATAATTGAATGTAAGAATGTAATTGATGAAGCTAAAGAGTTGCTTAAGGCAGGAAAAATACTAGCAGTTAAAGGTATTGGAGGATTTCACTTAGTTTGTGATGCTAAAAATGAAGCTGTTATTAAACTTCTTAGAAATAAAAAGCAAAGACCACATAAACCATTAGCAATAATGGCAAAGGATATTAATGCTGTAAAAGAGGTTTGTCAATTATCAGCTAAAGAAGAAGAAACATTGAAAAGTAATAAAAGACCTATTGTAATTTTGAAAAAGAAACCCTCCTTTTTATTATCAAAAGCTATATCACCAAAACAAAACTCATTAGGAGTTATGCTGCCATATACAGGGTTACATCATCTACTATTAGATGAAGAATTACGTTTTTTAGTTATGACTAGTGGAAACATAAGTAATATGCTAATGGAATATGAAAATAATGAGGCATTAAATAATTTGAATAGAGTAGCTGATTATTTTTTAATGCATGATAGAGATATTTATATTGAAGAAGATGATTCTGTTGTGAAAGTTATAAATAATGATGAAAAGGTTATAAGGATAGGGAGGGGATACGCACCATATATATCAAAGGTTAATGAAAAATATGAAATTATAGCAGTTGGTGGTGAACAAAAAAATACAGTTTGTTTTTCAAAAAATGGCTATTCTTATTTGAGTCAATACTTAGGAAATTTGGAGGATTTTAATTGTTACAATAATTTTAAGTATGTGATTAATCACTTTATTAATTTACTTGATGTCAAAAAATATATATTAGTACATGATATGCACCCTTCATATATAAGTACTAATTATGTAAAGAGTCAAAAAATAAATAAAATAGAAGTTCAACATCATCATGCACATATGGTAAGTTGTATGGCAGAAAACTCAATATATGAAAATACAATTGGAGTTATTTTTGATGGAACTGGCTTTGGATTAGATGGAGCAGTATGGGGTGGAGAATTTTTTGTTGGAAATAGAAAGTCGTTTAGAAGAGTTGGTCAATTACAATATGTAAATATCCAAGGAGGATATAAGGCAATAAAAGAACCGTGGAGATGTGCAGTAAGCTATTTGAATTCTTTGGATTATAATCCTCTAGAAATAATTAATTATATAGATAAAGAAGAAATTGAAGCTGTTATACAAGCTTTGAAATCAGGAATAAATTGTTTTTTATCTTCTAGCATTGGAAGACTATTTGATTGTGTAGTCTCCCTTATAGGTATAAGAAATTATATATCCTACGACGGACAAGCCGCTATAGAATTAGAAAATATCATTAATGAGAATATAAATGAATGCTATTTATATGATATCAGAGAAAATGAGAAAGTTCTTCAGATAGAATATAAAAGAATAATAGAAGGTGTACTAAAGGATATAAAAGATGGAGAATCTCATTCAAATATATCCGCTAAATTTCATAACTCATTAATCTATGCAACTTGTGACTTACTTTATATTTTAAGGCAAAGGGAGAATATTAATAAAGTTGTTCTTAGTGGTGGAGTGTTTGAAAATGAATATTTATTAAAAAATATATATAAAAAACTAACTGAGAGGGGATTCGAAGTTTTTTATAATAAGCAAGTTCCTACAAATGATGGAGGATTATCTTTTGGACAACTTTATATAGCTAGTGCGTTATTAAAGGAAAATTAATTAGATTTATGATAATGAAGGGAATTGAGAAGGATGTGTCTTGCAATACCAGGTCAAATTGTAGAAATAAGTCAAGCTACTGCAAAAGTAAACATTATGGGAATGAAAAGTGAAGTAAATATTCAAATTATTGAAGAAGCCCAAATAGGTGATTATGTTTTAATACATGCTGGATGTGCTATTCAAAAGATTGATATGGAGTATTTTGAAGAATTAAATGATCTTCTTAAATTATTATCTAAAGTAGAGGAGAATAATGAACAAGAAATTTTTAATTAAAAGGTTTTTAAAGGAAATTAATAATTATCCTAATGGTGAAATTAATATTATGGAGGTTTGTGGAACTCATACTCAATCTATATCAAAATTTGGAATTAGGGAATTAGTTGAACCTAAGATAAATTTAATATCAGGACCCGGTTGTCCAGTTTGTGTTACTTCTGAGGAATATATAGATGCTGCTATAGAAATCCTTAAAGATGATAGAGTAGTTTTAGCTACCTTTGGAGATATGATGAAAGTTAAAGGAAGTAAGGAAAATTTAATTGAACAAAGAGAAAAAGGAAAGAATATTAGGATAATATATTCACCTTTAGATTCAATAAATCTGGCAGAAGAAAATAAAGATAAAGAAGTAGTTTTTTTAGCAGTTGGGTTTGAAACTACTGCACCAATAATTGCTTTAACTATTAAAACAGCTAAAAAAAGAAATATAAGAAATATTTCCTTTTTTATAGGAATAAAAAGGATGGAACCAATACTACATCATATCTTAAGGGATGATAAATTAAACATACAGGGACTTATTTGCCCAGGCCACGTAGCATCAGTAATGGGAGCAGATTATTTTGAGTTTATTGTAGAAGAATATAATATTCCAGCAGTAGTAGCAGGATTTAATGAGTTAGATATTATTGGAGCTATATATTTTTTAACCCAAGAGCAAAGTAAAAATAAGAAAACATTTAAAAATTTATACAAAAGTTGTGTAACTTCAAAAGGAAATTTAAAGGGAAACCAAATAATAAAGGAAGTATTTTCTTATTGTGATTCTGAATGGAGGGGAATAGGCAATATTGGCTCTTCAGGTTTTTTATTAAAGGAAGATTATAAATATTATGATGCAATAAAGAAATTTAAAATAAGTTTAAGAAAAGGTAATAGCAAAAATTGCGTTTGTAGTGAAATTTTATTAGGAAAAAAGAGACCTATTAATTGCGAATTTTTCGGAAGGCTTTGTACTCCAGAAAATCCAGTTGGGCCCTGTATGGTTTCTAATGAAGGAGCATGCTCAATTTTCTACAAATATAATGGGAGAATAATAAATGAATAATGTAATAAAGCTTAGTCATGGAGATGGAGGAAAGCATACTGAAGAATTAATCAAAAACATTTTTTATAAATATTTTAATAATGATCTGTTAGTAAAGGGCCAAGATGCAACAATATTTCAAGCTGCTAATAATAAGCTAGCATTTACAACAGATTCTTTTGTAGTGAAACCAGTATTTTTTTCTGGTGGAAACATAGGAAAACTTGCGGTTTGTGGAACAATTAATGATTTAATTGTATCAGGGGCAAGCCCCCTTTATTTAAGTGCTGGGTTTATAATTGAAGAAGGATTTTCATTGGAAAACCTAAATAAAATTGTGAAGTCTATGAGTGAAACTTGCTTAGAGTCAGGAGTAAGTATTATAACAGGAGATACAAAGGTAGTAGAAAAGGGAAAAGTAGATGGAATCTTTATTAATACTAGTGGAATAGGGATTGTTTTAGAAAGATATAAGCAAAAGCCAATTAAAGATGGGGATAAAATTATAGTAACAGGAAATATAGGAGATCATGGTACAACAATTGCAATAGAAAGATATGATATCAAAGTGAAAGATAAGATAAAAAGTGATTGTGCTTCTCTATACCCCTTTACAGAAATAATTAAAGATAACTATGATTCAATAAAAATAATGAGAGATCCAACTAGAGGGGGATTAGCAACTGTATTGCATGAGTTTTCTAATCTTTGTGAACTTGGAATACATTTAATGGAGGAAGATATTCCAATTGATAGAGGTGTTATAGCTGTAAATGAACTTTTAGGATTTGATCCCTTATATATGGCATGTGAGGGAAGAATGGTAATAGTTGTAGAAGAATCAGAAGCAGAAAATATATTGAAGAAAATTCAAGAATTTAATGGGGGAAAAAATGCAAAAATTATAGGTGAATTCATTAAAGAATCACGAAATACTATTTTTATAGAAAATTATTTTGGAGGTAAAAGAATATTGCCACCTTTAGAAGGAAATATGTTACCTAGGATATGCTAGAATAATATAATAAAGTCTAAAAATTAGAATTTTAACTTTAAGCTTTACTTGTTGATTTAAAGGAAACTTATGAAATAATGAAGAGTTGCGATTATGAAGTAAATATATATTAAAACTTTGACAATGAATATTTTATTTGCCAAAGTTTTTTTATTGTCTAAAATATTAGTAACAAATTGTGGTGCTAAGAATAATATATAGATATATATCTATAATAAATAATTGAAAGTATTATAATTAAAGATATATATTGACAACATATAGATAGTTATCTATATTGTATACAAGGAATAATTTATGCTGGGAGGATAAATATGAAAAATAATTATGAGGAAAATGCAAAAGTTTTAAAAGCATTAAGTGACCCTAATAGACTGAAAATAATAGATATCTTATCTTGTGGTGAAAAGTGTGCCTGTGATTTGCTAGAAAGTTTTAATTTTACTCAGCCAACATTATCTCATCACATGAAGGTTTTAATGGAATGTGGTTTAGTTTTATCAAGAAAAGAAGGGAATTGGAGCTATTATAAATTACATACAACTAATGCTAACAGATTAATTTTAAACTTAATGAATATTATCACTGACACGGAAGAGTGTATTTGTAAGCAAAAAGAATGTGTATGTAAAAATAATTAAAAATTTAAAGGAGTGTATTTATTATGAAAAAAATGATTATTTTTGATCCTGCAATGTGCTGTTCAACAGGGGTTTGTGGTCCATCTGTAAATCCAGAACTTTTAAGGGTTTCAACAGTAATAAATAATTTAAGGAATAAGGGGATATTAGTTGAAAGATATAATTTAACAAGCAATCCACAAATATTTGTTGATAACAAAACAATAAATGAAATATTGATGAAGCAAGGTGTTGATGTATTACCAGCAACAATGGTTGATGGGAAAATTGTAAAAGTAGGTAACTACCCTACTAATGATGAGTTTTGTAATTTACTAGAAATTTCTGCTGATTTATTAAAAGCTGAAGAAAAAAATCAAATAGTTGTTGTTGTAAGGGTGGTTGTTGTTAATTAGGGGGGAGTGATAGAAAATGTATAAAACATTTGATATAAAAGAAATAAACCTAACTAAATATTTATTTTTCACAGGTAAAGGAGGAGTGGGTAAGACTTCAGCAGCTTGTGCAACAGCAGTGTCTTTGGCAGATGAAGGAAAGAAGATAATGCTTATCAGTACAGATCCTGCTTCTAATCTTCAAGACGTTTTTAATACTGAATTAGATAATAAAGGTGTTCAAATAAAAGATGTGTCTAATTTGGTAGTGGCTAATTTTGACCCAGAACAAGCAGCAGCAGAATATAAAGAAAGTGTTATATCACCATATAGAGGAAAATTACCAGAAAATGTATTAAATAATATGGAAGAACAACTTTCAGGCTCATGTACTGTTGAGATTGCGGCCTTTAATGAGTTTTCATCTTTTATTACTGATGAAAAAGCAGCTAATGACTTTGATCATATAATTTTTGATACTGCACCAACTGGACATACATTAAGAATGCTTCAATTACCATCAGCATGGAGTAATTTTATAAGTGAAAATACTCATGGGGCATCATGTTTAGGACAGTTATCGGGACTTGAAAGTAAAAAGGAAGTTTACAAAAATGCAGTTTCTAATTTGGCAGATAAGACAAAGACTACTCTTATTCTTGTATCTAGACCAGAAGAGTCTCCATTAAAAGAAGCTGAAAGAGCATCAAATGAACTTAAGGAAATCGGTGTAGCAAATCAAATTTTGGTTGTAAATGGAGTACTAGAAAAGTATGATGATGATTTATCAACTGCATTATATAATAAACAACAAAAAGCCTTAAATGATATCCCAGTAGGATTAAAAGGGATTGAAAGGTACAAAATACCCTTAAGACCTTATAATATTACAGGGCTTGAAAATGTTAGAGCGTTATTAAAAGAGAGTAATATAAAAGTAAGTACAGATAAAATAAATACAACAACAATTCCTAAGTTAAATAATGTTATAGAAGACATATTTAATAGTAATAAGAAAGTTATATTCACAATGGGAAAAGGAGGAGTTGGAAAGACAACTATTGCAGCAGCTATTGCAATAGGACTCGCTAAGAAGGGTAAGAAAGTTCATTTAACTACTACAGATCCGGCAGCTCATTTAAAGTTTGTGGTTGATGAAAGCTATGGAATAACTTTAAGTAGCATTGATGAAAAGAAAGAACTAGAGAAGTATAAAGAAGAAGTTTTAAGTAAGGCAAGAGAAACAATGAGTGATGCTGATATTGAATATGTTGAAGAAGATTTGAGATCACCTTGTACTCAAGAAATTGCAGTATTTAGAGCTTTTGCAGAAATAGTTGGAAAATCAGAAAATGAGGTTGTAGTTATTGATACTGCACCAACTGGACATACGTTATTACTTTTAGATTCAACTCAAAGCTATCATAGAGAGATCCAGAGATCAGAAGGTGATATACCTGAATCAGTTAAAAAGCTTTTACCAAAACTAAGAAACGAAAATGAAACAGAAGTTATTATTGTTACTCTAGGAGAAACTACTCCTGTTTTTGAAGCAATTAGATTGCAAAAAGATTTAAATAGAGCAGGGATAAATAGTAAGTGGTGGGTAATAAATTCAAGCCTTTATGCAACTGAAACCACTAATGAAATATTAAGAGCAAAGGCAAGTAATGAAATTAAATGGATAAATAAGGTTGATAAAATATCAAAGGGAAATTTTTCAGTGATTGAATGGAAACCTAAAGAATTAAAAGGTAAAAATTTATTAGAAATAATTAAATAAAAGGAGAAACTAAAAATGAAAAAGAAGGTAGCATTTATATGTGTTCATAATTCTTGTAGATCACAAATGGCGGAGGCATTAGGAAAATTATATGGAAGTGAAGTTTTTGAAAGTTATTCAGCTGGAACTGAAACTAAACCACAAATAAATCAAGATGCAGTAAGAATAACTAAGCAATTATATAATATTGATATGAATGAAACTCAAAAATCTAAATTACTTACAGATATACCAGATGTTGATATTGCTATAAAAATGGGGTGCAATGTTGTGTGTCCTGTTATATCGGCTAGTCATGTTGAGGACTGGGGCTTAGAAGATCCTACTGGTAAAAGTGATGAGGAGTTCATTAAAGTTGCAAAAGTGATAGAAGAAAAAATAAAAGATTTAGCAAAAAGAATTAAGAATAACGAGATATAGGAGGGAATTATGGGGGAAGAAAGTAAAGGAAAGGGATTAGGAGTCTTTGAACGATATTTAACAATATGGGTTGCTGCTTGTATTGTGATAGGAATATCCATTGGTCAATTGCTTCCTATTATACCTGAAACATTAAATAAGTTTGAATATTATAATGTATCAATACCTGTAGCTATCTTAATATGGCTTATGATATATCCAATGATGTTAAAAATAGATTTTACAAGTATTCTAAATGCTACTAAAAAGCCAAAAGGACTTATTGTAACTTGCACAACTAATTGGCTAATAAAGCCATTTACTATGTATGCAATAGCAGCATTTTTCTTATTTGTAGTCTTTAAAGGGATTATTACACCAGATTTAGCTAAAGAATATTTAGCGGGGGCAGTTTTGTTAGGGGCAGCACCTTGTACAGCTATGGTATTTGTATGGAGTCACTTAACAAAAGGAGATCCAGCATATACTTTAGTTCAAGTAGCAGTAAATGATTTAATTATTTTAATTGCATTCACACCTATAGTAGCATTTTTACTAGGAGTTAGTGATGTATCTATACCGTTTGGAACTTTAATATTATCAACTATATTATTTGTTGTAGTTCCTTTAGCATTAGGATATATTACAAGAACCTTAGTAATAAAAAATAAGGGGAAAGAGTATTTTGAAAATATATTTTTAAAAAAGTTTGATAATATAACAATAATAGGGCTACTTTTAACATTGATAATATTATTTTCATTTCAAGGAGATACTATAATAAACAATCCAACTCACATATTGCTGATTGCAATACCACTTACAATTCAAACATTTTTTATATTTGGATTTGCATATATTTGGGCAAAGCTTTGGAAGTTGCCACATAATATTGCAGCACCAGCAGGGATGATAGGAGCAAGTAACTTCTTTGAACTTGCTGTAGCAGTAGCTATTTCTCTTTTTGGACTACAATCAGGAGCAGCACTTGCAACAGTAGTAGGCGTTTTAGTTGAAGTTCCAGTAATGCTTACACTAGTTAAGATTGCAAATAAAACAAGAGGATGGTTCACATCAGAAAAATAATTCAAATTTTATTATTATATTTTTATTAAAAATCAGTATCAAGGAGGGTTATCTCATATGAAATGGGAATATAAGGTCATTGAAATTAATTCTATAAAAAACTTAGGAGATCCAGATAAGCTGCAAGAGGAACTTAATAATTATGGTAGTGAGGGATGGGAGCTCATAGGTGACTTAACTAAGCCTCATGAGGGAGTAGGGTGGAATCCAAAACCAGATGATGGCTCAGTAATATTCAAAAGAGAATTAAAATAGGCATAAAAATATTAGATTGAAATTAAAATATAATAAATAAAATTAATCCCCCATAGGCAATAAGTAATTGCTATGGGGGATTTTATTAGAATTCAGATTGTCCTGTAGTTCTTGGGAATGGAATTACGTCTCTGATATTTGGCATACCTGTAATATACATAATAAGTCTTTCAAAACCTAATCCAAATCCAGCATGCTTAGTTTCTCCATATTTTCTAAGCTCTAAATACCACCAGTAATCTTCTTCTTTAAGGCCAAGTTCAGCCATTCTCTTAGTTAGGATATCTAATCTTTCTTCTCTTTGGCTTCCACCTATAAGTTCTCCTATACCTGGAACTAAAAGATCTGTTGCAGCAACTGTTTTTCCATCATCATTTAATCTCATATAAAATGCTTTTATATCTTTTGGATAATCTGTTACAAACACAGGTCTCTTGAAATGTTCTTCTGTTAAATATCTTTCATGCTCTGTTTGTAGGTCAATTCCCCATTCAACTGGATATTCAAACTTTTTATTAGCTTTCTTTAATATTTCAACAGCTTCAGTATAAGTTACTTTTCCAAAGTCAGAAGTCATAACGTGAGTTAATCTATCTAAGATTCCTTTATCAACAAATTGATTAAAGAAGGCCATTTCTTCTGGACACTCTGCTAAAACATATTCTAAAACATATTTAAGCATATCTTCAGCTAATTCCATATCATCTTGTAAATCTGCAAATGCTATTTCAGGTTCTATCATCCAGAACTCTGCAGCATGTCTTGCTGTATTTGAGTTTTCGGCTCTAAAAGTAGGACCAAAAGTGTAAATATTTCTAAATGCTAAAGCATAACATTCACCATTTAATTGTCCTGATACTGTTAGGTTACTTTCTTTACCAAAGAAATCTTGACTAAAGTCAATAGTACCCTCTTCAGTTTTTGGAACATTGTGTAAGTCTAATGTAGTAACTTTAAACATTTCTCCAGCACCTTCAGCATCACTTCCAGTTATTAGAGGTGTATGAGTATAAACAAATCCTCTTTCTTGGAAGAACTTGTGAATAGCGAAAGCTGCCACTGAACGTACTCTAAATACAGCTGAAAAGGCATTACTTCTTGGTCTTAAGTGAGCTATTGTTCTTAAATACTCATAAGAATGTCTTTTCTTTTGTAGTGGATAATCAGAGTTTGACATGCCTTCTACTATTACTTCTTTTGCTTGAATTTCAAAGGGTTGCTTAGCTTCAGGTGTAGCAACTAAAGTACCTATAACTGATATTGAAGAGCTTATAGGTAGCTTTGAGATTTCTGTAAAGTTTGAAAGTTCATTTGAAAATACAACTTGAATATTTTTAAAGAAACTACCATCATTAACTTCTATAAATCCAAAAGCATTAGATGCTCTTAATGTTCTTATCCATCCAGAAATTTTTATTTCTTTGCTTAAATATTCTTCTTGATTTCTGTAAAGTGATTTTATTAAAACTACTTTATCCATTTGTAATCCTCCTAAAAATTATTTTATAAAATAAAAAAACCTTTCAATCCCTAAAAAGGGACGAAAGGATAAATTTCGCGGTACCACCCAAATTGCTATAAATAGCCACTCAATTGACACTATAATGTCATTCAAATTATAACGGTTTGAATCCGTCTAAGTCTACTTAAGTGAAACTAACGGTTTGAATTTTGTTAATCTAGATTACACCTTTAACATAATGAAAAGGTAATAATTTTCCACTTGTTCGGTTAGAAACTCAGAGATGTTCTTCACTAAAGGCTTCGTATAAGGCTTACACCATTCCTTACTCGCTAAAACTACTTCCATATAGTTACTCTTCTCATCACAGTAATAAAAAATATAATGTTTATTACGATTTTACACCAATTCACTAACATTTGCAACTTTAAATCATAATATAATTTTAGGAACATTTTATGGAGGATATTATGGATAATAAGGAGTTTTTAGAAAAGAAATTTATTGAATTAAATGAGTTGAAAAGCATGTTAGTAACATATCCAGAAGATTATAAGGAAAATATATTACATGTTATGGAAAGAGTTTGTAATCAAATTAATTCTTATCTTAATGATATAGGCTTTCATAATAAAAAAAGAGATAATGAATTACTTCAACTTACCTTAGAAGAGTTAAGTGAATATAATGGAGAAAGTGGAAGACCTTCTTATATTGCTGTAAATGGAACTATTTATGATATTATAGATGTAGATAACTGGAGTGAGGAAAACTTTTGTGGAATGAAACCAGGAACAGATCAAACTAAAACATTTGAAAATTGTAGCAAAGAACAACTAGAAGCTTTGGAAAAGTTACGAGTAGTAGGACATTTAAATTACACAAAAAAATGTACATGGGAATAATAAAAAATTGCTACGGTTAAATCGTAGCAATTTTTTATTATTCGTTTCCGCTTTCATAAGATGAAATTAATTGATTTGGAAAGTGAAGCATTTGAGTATCTTTAACAATTCTTTTAAATTCATATTCCAACTCTCTAAATTTTACGTCTATTTTTTTATTAGCATCAATATTAATTATGCAATAAGTAGCATTTGGACGACCTATTTTAGGCTTTCCTACACTTCCTACATTAATAAACATTTTATTGTTAAATTTTTTATATGAAGGAATATGAGTATGTGCACAAACTAAAATATCTTCTTCTAAATTATTCATTACTTCTTCTGTATTTTCTTTATCTTCAAATAAATACTCACTTATAGAATTAGGACTACCGTGTGTAAATTTAAGCTTTACTCCATTAATATCATAGTTTAAAAATAGAGGAAGCTGTGATAAATAGTATTTATTTGAAGCCCTAACTTCATCACAAGCCCAAGGAAGTGCAAAGGAGTTAATTGACGTATCTCTTATAAATGTAAAACCTCCATCTACAACAGAAGCATCATAATTTCCTTTAATACAAGGAATTTCTCTTCTTTTGATTAAAGCCACAACTTCATTAGGATGAGGTCCATAACCAACTAAATCACCAAGACAAATTGTTAAGTCAACTTTTTGATCATCTATATCTTCTAATACCTTCATTAAGGCATATATATTTCCATGAATATCTGAGATAGCAGCTATTTTCATAAGTATTCCTCCATAAGTTCAAAATAAAGTTAAAGTATAGATTTTAATAAATATATTATATCACTTTAAATATTTAGTATAAATAAAATTAATAATATTATAAATAGATATTATTTAATTGTTGATGTATATTATATTTATATATAAGTTGTTATGAGGAGGAAAATAAATGAAGTTAAATAGGCTGCAAAATATATTAAAATCAATGGAGGGCAAAAACTTAAGTCAAATGTTAATATCATCACCTCCAGCTATCTTTTATTTAACAGGAAAGTGGTTTTCACCAGGAGAAAGAATGATTGCTTTATACTTAAATATAAATGGTAATCACAAATTTATAGTTAATAAATTATTTCCTATATATGAGGATTTAGGCGTAGATTTAATATGGTATTCGGATACGGAAGATCCAATAAACATATTATCAACAATTGTTGATAAAAATGATGTTCTAGGTGTGGATAAAAATTGGCCCGCACATTTCTTAATAAAACTTATGAATAATAATGGAGCGAAAGCTTTTGTTAATGCATCTCCTATAATTGATAGGTTAAGAATGATAAAAGATGAAGAAGAAATAGCTTTAATGAAAAAATCTTCAGAGATTAATGATAATGTTATGCTAGAGCTTTTAAATAATTTACAAGAAGGGAAAGCAGAAAAGTACTATGCTAGCCTTTTAACTGAAATTTACGAGAAGTATGATGTAAATAAATTTTCTTTTTCACCAATAATTGCAGTAAGTCCTAATGGAGCAGACCCACATCACCATTCTGGAAATGATATTATAAGAAAAGGTCATAGTATAGTTATAGATATTGGTGGAGTGTATAATTCTTATTGTTCTGATATGACAAGAACAGTATTTTTTAGAGAAAGCCCAAATGAAAGGCATGAAAAAATATATAATGTCGTAAAGGAAGCAAATTTAAATGCTATAAGTAAAGTAAAAGAAGGCATGAAATTTTCAGATATAGATAAAGCAGCAAGAGATTATATAATAGATGCTGGTTATGGTGAATATTTTACTCATAGAACAGGTCATAGTATAGGGATAGAAGATCATGATTTTGGAGATGTCAGTTCATCTAACCATGAAGAAATTAAGGCTGGCATGATATTTTCTATTGAACCTGGAATTTATTTAAAAGATGATTTTGGAGTAAGAATTGAAGACTTAGTCTTAGTTACTAAGGATGGGTGTGAAGTTTTAAATAAAGTAAGCAAGGAGATAACTGTAATTAAGTAATAAATTGCGAAGCATTTATTTAGTTCACGGTGCACAATTCACAATTCACAGTTTTTGGAATAAAGTAACAGAAAACAAGATCAATTATAGTCTGCTACATTTAACTAAGTTTTTAATATACCTCACCAATTATTTTTTACCAATAACTTAATTTGTTATTAATTTAAATTCTTAATATAAGTTGGCGAAGGTAAATAGAATATGTGAAATAAGCATATAGCGAGAAATTAGAAGTACTTGGTGAAGGAAGAACTACTACGCCTTAGTGTTGTTGGTTTGTCTGAGCGCAGCGAGTTTAACCAAAACTCTTGCATAGTAGTTCTCCGAACCTAGTACTTCTTTTCGTAGTTATTTAGCTTATGAAACATATCTATTTATCGTAGCCTTTATATTTGAATTTTATTACAAATGTGAACTGTGCCTTGTGAACTGCAACCTGATTAAATTTCTTTAATTATTTCGTTCATAAGTTTAGTAAATGTTTCTTTTACTTTAGCTGAAGTTTCCATAACCTCTTCATGATTTAATGGTTGATCTAGTATACCAGCTGCCATGTTAGTTAAGCATGATATTCCAAGAACCTTCATTCCACAATGAGCAGCAACGATTACTTCAGGAACAGTTGACATACCAACAGCATCTGCTCCAAAAACTCTAGACATTCTAATTTCAGCTGGTGTTTCATAAGTT
This sequence comes from Clostridium sp. C8, assembly GCF_001010885.1. NCBI lineage: Bacteria > Bacillati > Bacillota > Clostridia > Eubacteriales > Clostridiaceae > Clostridium > Clostridium sp. C8. The sequence continues at coordinate 103,529 of NZ_LBMX01000005.1, forward strand.
GGACCACTAAACATCATATAAACTCCAGTTTTAATATCGATGTTTAATTTATTTGAAATTTCTTTAGCCTTCTCAACTAAATCCTTTGAATAAGCACTTGAAAGATCAGGGAATCTTGGGCCAAATTCATCTAGGTTTTTACCTATTAAAGGATTATCTCCAGAAAAGTTAATTTGATCTGTTATAATCATTAAGTCTCCAGGCTTAAAGCTTTCATTAACAGCTCCACAAGCATTTGTAACAATAAGCTTTTCAACTCCAATTGATTTCATTACTCTAACTGGGAAAGTTACCTCATTGAAAGCATACCCTTCATAGTAATGGAATCTTCCTTGCATAGCAACAACGCACTTGCCGTTTAACATACCAACAACTAGTCTTCCAGCATGACCTTCAACTGTTGATACTGGAAAGTGTGGAAGGTCTTCATAAGGATAAAATTCAGGATTTTCTATAGAATCGGCTAATGATCCTAATCCAGATCCTAAAATTAAACCGATTTCAGGTTTGTATTTAGATTTTTTCATTATAAAGTCTGCAGCGTTTTTAATCTTATTTGATAAATCCATAAAATCACCTCTACTCTAATATTTGCTTTTTATAAAAATTATAAAACCAAAAAATTTATATAATAAAATTTAATAGTTCCTGTAAATTATAAGATAAACTTATTTAAAAATAAATATAAAAAGAGAATAATATCAATATTCTTAGTATATTAGTCAAAAGATGGCAAAGAAAAGCAAAAGAAAAACCATAAGGAGTTAATATTTATGTAAATATTAACTCCTTATAGTATTTACTAAGAAAAAAATAATATAAGTTTTATTATTGTTTTAAAATTATATCAGCAACTTTTACTACATCTCCAGCTCCTATAGTTAGAACAATATCATCATTTGAGATCTTATCTTTTAAATAATTTGCAACCTCATCATGGCTATGAAAATTGGTACATTTAATACCTTTAGATCTTATTGCATCTCCAAGATCATTTGAGCTTACAAGTCCTGTATCTTTTTCTCTTGCTGCGTATATATCCATAAGAATTAATTCGTCAGCATGAGAGAAGCATTCTGTAAATTCATTAAATAAAGTTTTAGTTCTTGTGTAGGTATGTGGCTGAAATACAGCATAAATATTTTTATGAGGAATTATATTAGCTGTATCTAATGTAGCTTTTATTTCAACAGGATGATGAGCATAATCATCAATTATTGTTGCTCCATTGAATTCACCCTTGTATTCAAATCTCTTGTGTGCACCCTTACATTCAGCTAGTCCTTCGATTATTGAAGAATAAGGTATATTAAAGATTAAGCCAACACAAATAGTTGATAAAGCATTTAATATATTGTGTTTACCAGTAGTGTTCAAAGTCACGTTAAATAGCTCAGTACTATCTTTAAGTACAGTAAAGCTAGCACATCCCTTGTTATCAAAGGAAATATTAGTTGCTCTTACATCACCTTTATTTATACCATAGCTAATTGTATTACATTTAGCTTTACTCAATATCTCATTTACATTTTCATCTTCACAATATCCAATTAAGTATCCATTAGTAGGTATTATGTTAGAGAATTTTTCGAAGGTTTCTTTTATATGGTTTAAATCTCTATAGTAATCTAAATGATCAGCATCTATATTTAAAATAACACCTATATAAGGATAAAATTTTAAAAATGATTCTTTATACTCACAAGCTTCAGTTAAGAAGTATTCACTATTTCCTATCTTGAAGTTACCATCTATTACATCTAATTCGCCACCTACCAATATTGTAGGATCTAAATTTGCCTTTAAGGTTACATGAGAAAGCATTGATGTGCAAGTAGTTTTTCCATGAGTACCAGAGATAGCAACATTATATTTATGACCTTTCATTATTAATCCTAAAAATTCAGCTCTATCCATAAGGTCTATTTGTTTATTTTTAGCCTCTACTATTTCAGGATTATCACATGGTATAGCAGCTGTATAAACTACTAAGTCAACATCTTTTAAGTTGTTTTTATCATGACCTATGTAAATTTCAGCGCCTTCAGATTTTAATTTATCAGTAATTTCAGATTCCTTAAAATCAGAACCGGATACCTTAAACCCCTTTGTTAATAAAACTGCAGCAAGCCCGCTCATACTAATACCGCCAATACCTATAAAATGAACTTTTTTATTTATATCTTTATTAAGATCAAAAGACAAAAAAATCAACCCCTTTTTTTATTAAGAATTATTTTATAAAATTACTGCAAATAGTTTTCACTTTATAATTATATACAAATTTAAGAAAATGAACACATAAAAAAGCTGTAAATTCAAGAAATTACTAAAATTTTATTGAAAAATCAATAATTATAAGTAAATTAAAAATATAAGTGATTAAAATCTATTGATATTGAGAAAAATATAGAATAAAATATGAATATTAGAGGACTAAAATTAACGAATAATTCGGAAAATAATAAAATGTAGGTGATATATATTGGAAAAATTAAGTAGAAATAGTAGGGTAGTAGCTATTACAAAGATTCTAACTGAAAATCCTAATAAGGTTATAGGTTTAAATAGATTTTCAGATCTGTTAAATGCAGCAAAATCAACCATAAGTGAAGATATAGTAATAGTAAGAGAAATTTTAGAAAAATTGGAAATGGGAAAAGTTGAAACTATAGCAGGGGCAGCAGGAGGAATAAAGTATATTCCAGGTATAGAAAATGAAAGCAGAAGAAAATTTGCAGAAGATATTTGCGAAATGTTGAAGGATGAAAGTAGAATAGTTCCTGGCAATTTCATATATATGACGGATTTAATGTATAATCCTCAGATTATAAGCAAAGCTGGAGTTATTTTATCTTCAGTATTTTATAATAAAGAAGTGGATTATGTTGTAACTGTAGAAACTAAAGGGATACCACTTGCATATGAAGTTGCAAGAAATTTAGGAATTCCATTAGTTATAATAAGAAGAGATAATAAGGTAACGGAAGGATCTACTGTTACAATAAACTATGTATCTGGTACTAGCGGCAGAATTCAACAAATGTCACTTTCAAAGAAATCAATGAAAGCGAAGAGTAAGTGCATATTCATAGATGACTTTTTAAGAGGTGGAGGAACTGCACAAGGTATAAAGGATTTATTAAAGGAATTTGAAAGTGAATTAGTAGGAATAGGGGTATTAGTAGATAATATAGGAGTTACACAAAAAAGAGTTGATGATTATATATCTATAGTAGATTTAAGACATTTAGGCGAATCTAAGGACCTAGAAGTTAGACCTTCCAATTTAATAAAATAGGCAAAAAATTCACAAATAGTAAATTGTAAATGATAACTTTTAAAAAAATATAGAAAATTTAAAAAAATTTATAATAAAAAAGAGGATTTCTACGATTTTTATAGAATTCTATATCTATCATAGCAACGGAGGTGTAGTGCAATGACAATAACCGATGTAAGGATTAGAAAAATAGCTTCCGATGGAAAAATGAAGGCTATAGTTTCTGTTACATTTGACAACGAATTTGTAGTTCATGACATCAAGGTAATCGAAGGACAAAATGGATTATTTATAGCTATGCCAAGTAGAAAGACACCAGATGGGGAGTTTAAGGATATAGCACATCCTATTAACACAGACACTAGAGAGAAGATTCAGACATCAATACTTGAAGCTTATGAAAAAGCAAAGCTTGAGGATGAATCAGAGGCAATAGTTGGTTAATTTGTATTGTTTAAAAATAAAAGGGATAACCCTTTTATTTTTTTTGCAATTTTTTAATATAACTCTGAGAATAATGCTCAAATATTAAGATTATATGTATATATATAAGAGATTTAAGGTTGAAATACTTATTCCAATACAATATAATAGAATGAGATGTTTACGAACATTTTTTAAATTAATTATAAATTTGTCCTTAATATTTCAAATAAAGAGGTGTTTTTATGTATAAGTGTGCATTAATTTTGGCTGCTGGGCAAGGAACAAGAATAAAATCAGACTTACCAAAAGTTTTACATAAAATTTGTGGCAAGGAAATGGTGAATCATGTAATAGATACTATGAGAAAAGCTGATATAGAAGATATAAATGTAATAGTAGGAAAAGGGGCAGAATTAGTAAAAGAAAAAACTGCTTCAAGAAATATTAGCTATTCAGTACAAGAGGAGCAATTAGGAACAGGCCATGCTGTAAAATGTGCTATAGATTTTCTTAAAGGGAAAAAAGGTGTTGTGGGAGTTTTTTGTGGTGATGCACCATTAATTAAAGCGGAAACAGTTAATAATTTATTTAAATCACATATAGAAAACAATAATAGTGCAACTTTATTAAGTTCAATACTAGAAGATCCAACTGGATACGGAAGAGTAGTAAGAAAAGATAATGAAGTTTTAAAAATTGTTGAGCATAAAGATTGTGATGAAAAAGATTTGAAGATAAAAGAAATGAATGCTGCAATATATTGCTTTGATATAGAAGAATTAGTAAGTTCATTAGATAAATTATCTAACAATAATAATCAAGGAGAATATTATCTAACAGATGTTATTGGAATACTAAAAGAAGAAGGAAAAAGCGTAGGAGCAGTTGTAATAGATTATGATGAAACAATAGGTGTTAATTCAAGGGTACAGCTAGCAGAAGCAGAAGAAATATTAAGAAAAAGAATTAATTTAAAGCATATGATAAATGGAGTAACGTTAATAGATCCTAATTCTACATACATAGGAGACGATGTAGAAATAGGTAGAGATACAATAATATATCCAGGAAACGTTATAGAGGGAAATACTAAAATTGGAGAAGGAGTTATATTATACCCAAATTCAAGAATATCAAATAGTATAATTTCTAATAATGTAGAAATTCAGTCTTCTGTTATAATAGATAGTAAAATTGGAGAAAAAACTACAGTTGGTCCTTTTGCATATATACGACCAGAATCAATAATTGGAAACAATGCAAGAATAGGAGATTTTGTAGAAATTAAAAAATCTACTATAGGGAACAATACAAAGGTATCACATTTAACTTATATAGGAGATGCTTCTGTTGGTGAAAATTGCAATTTTGGATGTGGAACAGTTGTAGTTAATTATGATGGAAGTAAGAAGCATAAAACTATAATTGGAAATAATAGTTTTATAGGTTGCAATACAAATTTAGTGTCACCAGTTAAAGTAGAAGATAACACGTATATAGCCGCAGGCTCAACAATAGTTAATGACGTGAAAGAAGGAGAACTAGCAGTAGCTAGGGCAAAACAAAGAAACATAGAAGGTTGGGTAGCTAAAAAAGGTCTTACTAACAAATAGTTATTTAGATAAACAAAAGTGCCAAAAATTTTAAGGAGGTCTTCACATAATGATAACCCATGGAAAAAATATAAAGATATTTACTGGAAACTCACATCCAGAATTAGCCAAAGAAATAGCTGATATTTTAGGATTACCACTAGGTAAAGCTAAAGTTTCAACCTTTAGCGATGGAGAGATATCAGTTGATATAGCGGAAACTGTAAGAGGAACAGATGTGTTCTTAGTTCAATCAACTAGTTCACCAGTTAACAATAATTTAATGGAACTTTTAATAATGATAGATGCATTTAAGAGAGCTTCAGCAGGTAGAATTACAGTAGTTATGCCTTACTATGGTTATGCTAGACAAGATAGAAAAGCTAAATCAAGAGATCCAATTACAGCAAAGCTAGTAGCTGATCTTTTAACTGCAGCAGGAGCTCATAGAGTTTTAACAATGGATTTACACGCATCTCAAATTCAAGGATATTTTAATATACCAGTTGATCATTTATTAGGATCACCAATATTAGCTAAGTATTTCGTTGAAAAAGGCTTTGATGAAGATGAAGATGTAGTAGTTGTTTCCCCAGACTTAGGAAGCGTTACTAGAGCTAGAAAATTTGCTGATAGATTACATGCACCAATAGCAATTATAGATAAGAGAAGACCAAAAGCAAATGTATCAGAAATAATGAATATTATAGGTGATATAAAAGGCAAAAGATGTATACTTATAGACGATATGATTGATACAGCAGGCACTATTGCAAATGCTGCAAATGCATTAAAGGACTTAGGTGCTAAAAATGTTTATGCATGTTGTACCCATGGAGTTTTATCAGGACCAGCTTTTGAAAGAATAACTAATTCAGCAATCGAAGAATTAGTTATGTTAAATACTATAAAGCTGCCAGAAAGAGATGGATTAGTTAAATTTAAGGCATTATCAGTAGCTCCACTATTTGCAGAAGCAATAAAGAGAATATATGATGATGAACCAATAAGTAAATTATTTGAAGTTTAATACATAATAGGATAATAAGCCCCTAAGAAGCACAAACTTTTTAGGGGCTTATTAAATTAATAATTTGTAACAAATGTAAATTATTATTTATAATTAGCTAAGAAGTATTAATATAACGATTAAATCAATTATAATAAGAATAAGGAAGGTGTTATTATGGATAATAGATTAGGTAAGGTATTAGTAGTAGATGATGATGAAAATATATGCGAAGTTATAAATATGTACTTACTAAGTGCAGGGTATGAAACAAGAAAATGTCATAATGGAAGAGAAGCCTATGGAATGTTTGAGGACTTTAAACCAGATTTGGTTCTTTTAGATATAATGTTACCAGGAATGGATGGAGTAGAAGTATTAAAGCTAATTAGAAAAAATAGCGAGATTCCTATAATTATGTTAACAGCAAAGGGAGATACATTTGATAAAGTTCTAACTTTGGAATTAGGAGCAGATGATTATGTTGTAAAACCTTTTGAACCAAAGGAGTTATTAGCAAGAGTAAAAGCTGTTATGAGAAGATATAATTATGATGAAAAGGATAGTGAAGTAATTAATTATTCAGATCTTACTATAGATGCTAGTTCATATAATGTTACTTATAAAGGAATGGAGATAAAAATGCCTCCAAAAGAATTCGAATTACTTCATTACCTGGCAAGTAATAAAAATAAGGTCTTTACAAGAGAACAATTACTTTGTGAAGTGTGGGGATATGATTATCCAGGAGATTCAAGAACCGTGGATGTTCATATTAAAAGATTAAGAGAAAAGATTAGTGGTGGAGAGAACTGGCAGATAGAAACAGTTTGGGGAGTTGGATATAAATTTGAGGTGAAGTAATGAAGGGAAAAAGTGTTATATATAGACTTTTAGTTGCTTTTTCATCAATAACATCAATAATATTGATATTAGTAGGAATGATTTTGACAGCATGGATTAACAAAGAATATTCATCTCAAAGAATTGAACGTATAGATAGTTATATGGCAATGATTCAAGAACTTACATCTGAATTTTTAAATGGTAATGGTGAAACAGGATATGATGATTTAAAAAAAATGATGAATATAGTTAAAACTTCTGTCAATAAAGACTCTATAATTTTAGACAATCAAGGATATGTTTATGCTGTATCGGATGATAAATTTAATTATTTAATGTATAGTAAATTAAGCATATCAGATTCAGATATAGATTTATTAAAGCAAGGGAAAATTATAGAAAGAAAATTTGTTGATAATTATAATGGTACATATAGATGCTACTATAAGCCTTTGGTAAATGGAGGAAGTTTTAGTGGAGCTGTAGCTCTTATTGAAAGTACTAATGGTATTACTTTGTGGAGAAATATATATGGTGTTATATGGATATCGGTAATAGGTGCTGTTGTTTTATCTAGTATAATAGCTTACTACCTAGCTAGAAGAATATTACTAACACCTTTATTAGAAATTACTAATGCAGCCAAAAGGTTAGCTAAAGGAGAAGTTGAAAAAAGAATTTATATAAATTCTCAAGATGAAATAGGCGAATTAGCGGATTCTATAAATGCAATGGCTGAATCTTTAGAAAAAGTGGATAATATAAGACGTGAATTTATATCAAATGTCTCTCATGAGTTAAGATCCCCTATAACCTCTATTAAAGGATTTATAACTGGAATAATAGATGGGGTTATTCCAAAGGATAAGGAAAGTTATTATTTAAATATAGTAAATGATGAAATATGTAGGTTATCCAGATTAGTAAATGATCTTTTAGATATATCTTCTATGGAATCAGGGAAGTTTAAGCTAAATATTATTAATATGGATATAAATGAAATTATAACATTATGTATATTAAATTTAGAAGGAAAAATAAAAGAAAAGAAAATAAATGTTGAAATTATATTTAGTAATAGTCATGAGTATTGTAATGGTGATAGAGATAGAATAATACAAGTTGTTACCAATTTGCTTGAAAATGCTATAAAGTATGGACATGAAGGTGGAAAGATATTAGTAGAAACATATACTAGAGGAGAATTTGTGTATGTAAGTATATTTAATAATGGACCGAATATATCCAGGGAAGATATAAATAAGATATGGGAGAGATTTTATAAGATGGATAAGTCCAGGACTAATAAAATAAGTACAGGACTTGGATTACCTATTGTTAGGCTAATATTATCTCAACATAATCAAGATATTTGGGTGAAGAATATTGATGGAAAAGGCGTTAAATTTACATTTACTCTATCTAGATAGAATGTATAATTATATATTACTTAGGAAGGAGTGGATTCTATGGATAAAAAAATAAAAGATGAATTTGAAAATGAAGAAAAATTTATGTGCGAATACCTTCCTTCAATACAATTTAAAAGAAGAAAAATTAAATCTAATATTAAATTAATTAGTAAGATAATTAGTTTATTAGTGGTGGCAGGGATATCAGGAGCGGTATTTTCTAATTTAGCCATACAAAATAAGTACAAAAACTTAATTGACAAGTTTGATGAAAGGATAGAAAAAAGTGCCATTATTTTAAATTATTCTAAAATAATAGAAAAAGTAAAGCAATCTTTAGTAACTATAAGTGATAATGAAGAAAATTTAAGCAAGAACAAGTATTTTGAAAATAATGTTACTGGTATAATAGTAGAAAGTAATGGCAAAATACTAACAAATTATTCGAAAATAGAAAATTTAAAAGATATATATGTTAAGTTACCCATGGTTGGAGTTAAGCCTGTTAAAGCAAAGTTAATTGTAGGAAACGAAGATATGGATATGGCAATTATACAAGTTGAATATAATGAAGAATTAAAGCCAATTAAGCTTGCTGAAAAGTCAGATATAGTAGAGGGAATAGAAGTCGCTCTAATAAGTAATTCTACAGGTGACGAATATATTGATAGTATAATACCAGGAATTATAACTTCTACCAATAGAATTTTAAACTCTAACCATCATGAATATAAGATATTGGAAACTAATATACCTATAACTCCTATAAATACAGGCGGAGTTATAAGTAATTCTAATGGAGAGCTTGTAGGATTATCTAGTTATAAAGTAACAAAGAATATAAATCAAAATGGATTATATTATGCAAATAATTTAAACTCAATAGAAGAAATCATAAATTCTACAAATGAAATAGGAGAAAAACTTGGTATTTTAGAAGGTGGATTCCTAAAATCAAATGTTGTTGGATTTTATGTAGCTGAAATTAAACAAGATAGTAATGGGTATGAATCTGGGCTAAGGCCAACTGATATAATAATGAGTATTGATGGTAACCCGATAAATAGTATGAGCCAGTTGACGGAAGTATTAAAAGCAAAGAAAACTGGGGATACTTTAAAGTGTAAGGTTATGAGATCTGGAAAAGTTGAAGATTTAGAAATAAAACTATATATCAATAAATAAATATTTCAGTATTTGCAGCCTATTAAGAGGCTGCATTTTTATTTTAAAGTACTTTTATTATCGCAAAAAACTAGTATAATAATAAATATGCTAATAGCTATTAGGAGGTTGCATAATATGTTTTTAATTGTTGGATTAGGAAATCCAGGAAAAGAATATAATGGTACTAGACATAATATAGGATTTGATGCTATAGACTATCTTTCAGATAAGTATAATATAGATGTTAATAGGATAAAATTTAAAGGTATATATGGAGAGGGTTTTATAAATAATAATAAGGTTATTTTGTTAAAACCAACTACTTATATGAATTTAAGTGGAGAAAGTATAAGAGAGGTAGTAAACTTTTATAAATTAAAAAATGAAGAAGTTATAGTAATATATGATGATGTTAGTTTAGAAATTGGAAAGCTTAGAATTAGAGAAAAGGGAAGTGCTGGTGGGCATAATGGAATTAAAAGTATAATAGCTAATATAAACACAGAGGTTTTTCCAAGAATTAAGATAGGTGTAGGACAACCTAAAGGAGATTTGGTTTCACATGTATTAGGTAGATTCACAAAGAAGGAGTCGGAAGACTTATTGGAAGTTATAGAAGCTTCTGCAAATGCAGTAGAGATAATGATAAAAGAAGGAACAAAAGAAGCGATGAATAAATTTAATGGGTTTAAATTATCCCAAAAAGAATAAATAAGGACGGTGCATATAATGAGATTAAAGGGGGTACTACAACCTTTAAGAGAAAGCTCTACTTTTAACGAAATAATATCTAGTATAAATAATAAAAAATATCCAATTAATATAAATGGGTTATCAGATTCAGGAAAAAGCTATAGTATTTTTGGGATTTATGAAAATATAAATTCACCAATGATAATATTAACGCATAGTGATATGGAAGCTAAAAATATATATGAAGATTTAAGTTTTTATACAAATGATGTTTATTATTTTCCGGCAAAAGAAGTAGTATTTTATAATATAGATGCTATTTCAGGAGATTTAAGGTGGGCTAGGCTAAAGGTAATTAAAAAAATATTAGATAATAATAAAAAAATTATAGTGACTTCGATAGATTCACTAACATCTGTGTACACGCCAAAAGAGTTATTTTTAAAATATACTTTTAAGCTAAATATAGATGATGAAGTTGATTTTAAAGACTTATCTAAGAAATTATTAGAAAGTGGTTATGAGAGAGTAGAGTCAGTAGAAGGAAAAGGAGAATTTTCTTTAAGAGGAGGAATATTAGACGTATTTCCACCAACTACTACATATCCTTATAGAATAGAATTATTTGGAGACTCTATAGATTCAATAAGAACATTTAATACTGAATCACAAAGAAGTATTGAAAAGGTTGACAGTGTAGAGATATTTCCAGCTAAGGAAGTCATTTTAAGTGAAGAGGCTTTAGGAAGAGGAAAAGAGAATATACTTAATGAATTAGAGGATATAAAAGCTAAGGCTAAAAAGGATGAAGAAAGAGTTCAGAAATTAGAAAACATGGTGAGAGCTAATATAGAATCCTTAACAGAAACCCTAACATTTGAAACATTAGATAGCTATTTACCTTATTTCTACCATAAGTCAGATAGCTTTTTTGACTATGTAAAAAATTATGCATATATAATTGATGATGTTAAAAAATGTGAAGGAAAGTTAGAAAGTTGTTATTTTGAATTTAATGAAAATTATGAAGCTTTCTTACAGAGAGGTGGAATTTTACCTAAACAAAGTGAGCTTTTATTAGAAAAAGAAGATTTAATAGAGCTTTTAGAACTTCAAAAAGTAATAACTTTAGATATATTTGGAGTTAGTAGTAATATATTAAGACCTATATACAGTTATTCTCTAAAAGAAGTAACTCTTAATAGTTATCAGGGGCAATTAGATTTATTAATAGAAGATATTAAAGAAAAGAAATTAAAGGGATATAAAACTTTAATATTATCAGGAACAAGAGCAAGAGGAGAAAGACTTGTAAATACATTAAGAGATAGGGAAATAGAAAGTTCTTATAGAGAAGATATAACTTCTATAGAATTTGGAGAAGTGGTAATTACCTTTGGTAATTTATTAAAAGGTTTTGAATATCCAGATTTAAAAATATGTGTGATTTCAGATAAAGATGTATTTGGAGAAGCTAAAAGAAAAATAACTAAAAAGGCGAATAAAAGAAAAGGTATAGCAAAAATAAAAAGTTTTGCAGAACTTAAGCTTGGGGATTATGTTGTTCATGCTAATCATGGGGTTGGTGTATATAAAGGAATAAAGCAAATTGAAGTTGGAGGGCATACAAGAGATTACTTAGATATTGTTTATGATAAAGGTGATAAACTATATGTACCTGTAGACCAATTAGATTTAGTTCAAAAATATATAGGTAGTGAAGGAAAAACACCTAAAATAAATAAGCTTGGAAGTAATGATTGGAGTAAAGCAAAGGCTAAAGTCAAAAAATCTATAAATGAGATAGCAGAAGATTTGGTTAAGCTGTATGCTGCAAGAGCTACATTAAGAGGATATAAGTTTAAAAAGGATACCGAATGGCAAAGACAGTTTGAAGATGAATTTCCTTTTGAAGAAACACCAGATCAGTTAACATCGTTAGAAGAGATAAAAAAGGACATGGAAACTGATAAGCCTATGGATAGACTTCTATGTGGTGATGTTGGTTATGGTAAAACAGAAGTGGCTGTTAGAGCCGCATTTAAGGCTGTTATGGATGGTAAGCAAGTTGCATTTTTAGTACCTACCACAATATTAGCAGAACAGCATTATAAAAATATGACAAAGAGATTTTCTGATTTTCCTGTAAAGATAGACATGATAAGTAGATTTAGAAGTGCAAAGGAACAAAAAAATACCCTTCAAGCTGTTAAAGAGGGAAATGTTGATATATTAATAGGAACTCATAGATTGGTATCTAAGGATATTATTTTTAAAGATCTGGGACTTTTAATAATAGATGAAGAGCAAAGATTTGGAGTTGCTCAAAAGGAAAAAATAAAAGGGTTAAAGAAGAATGTAGACGTATTAACTTTAAGTGCGACCCCTATACCAAGAACTCTTCATATGTCATTAACTGGTGCAAGAGATATATCTGTAATAGAGACACCGCCAGAGGAAAGATATCCTATTCAAACATATGTTGTTGAACAAAACGATCAGCTTGTAAGAGATGCTATATTAAGAGAGGTAAATAGAGATGGTCAAGTTTACTATGTATATAATAGAGTTGAGAGTATAGAAGGAATGGCTAAATATATAAGAGACCTAGTTCCTGAGTGCAATGTTGGGATTATACATGGACAAATGACAGAACGCCAGCTTGAAAAAGAAATGGTAAGCTTTATGAATAAGGACTATGATATATTAGTTTGCACTACTATTATAGAGACTGGAATAGATATACCAAATGTTAATACAATGATAGTTCATGATTCGGATAAAATGGGTTTATCTCAACTTTACCAATTAAGGGGTAGAGTTGGAAGATCCAATAGAATAGCATATGCATACTTTATGTACACTAAAGACAAGATACTAACTGAAGTAGCAGAAAAAAGGTTAAAAGCTCTTAAAGATTTTACAGAACTCGGCTCAGGCTTTAAAATAGCAATGAGAGATCTAGAAATAAGAGGGGCCGGAAATATGATGGGTTCAGCTCAACATGGTCATATGGCGGTGATAGGATATGATTTATATTGTAGAATGTTAGAAGATACAATAAAGATTATAAAAGGTGAGATAGAAAAAGAACCTATTGAGACTACTGTAGATATAAAGGTAGATGCTTATATACCAGGAACTTATATAGAAGATGAAATTCAAAAAATTGAAATATATAAGAAGATTGCAGCTATAGATGGATTAGAGGATTATATGGATATAAAATCTGAACTTGAAGATAGATATTCAGAAATTCCAGAGGCAGTATATAATCTAATGGATATAGCTTATATAAAGAGTAAAGCAAAGCTACTTTCAATAGAGGAAATAAAAGAAACACCAAAAGAAGTAAGATTCATATTTGCAGATGGAGTTAAGGATTTAAATAACATATATAGGTATTTACTAGAGAATTATAAAGAAAAGGTATTCCTAATGTTTGGAGAAAAGCCTTATTTCGCAGTAAGATTTTCAGAAATTAAAAAAGAAAACTTGTTAGGTTTTTATAAAGAAATGTTAGAAAATTTAATAAAAAATATGTAAATATAATTTAAAAAATTGAATAACTGACACAATATTGATATACTAATTATGTATAATGGGATTGAAACAAATTAAAAAGAAATGAGGGAACATCATTGATTAAAATTAAGAGAATTATAGCTGCAGGAGCTTTAAGTATATTTGCTTTTTCAGCAGTTGGATGTGAAATGATACAAAGGACACCGGAGTCAATAAAAAATACTGTAGTAGCAAAGGTTGGAGATGTAAAGATAACTAAAGGAGATGTAGATGAAATCGCAGATCCATATTTAAAACAATACTATGGGGAAGATTATGCGAGTAACACTCAACTTTCAGATGCCATAAAAGAAATGAGAACTCAAGCCTTAAACTTACTAGTTGAAGAAAAAATAATATTAAAAAAGGCGGAAGAGTTAGGAGTAACTCCAACCCAAGAAGAAATTGATGAAGAAGTTCAAAAATATATAGATAGTATGAAGACAAATTATGGTGGAGATGAAGGCTTTAACTCTGCCCTTGAAAGTGCTGGTATGACATTAGATGAGTTTAAGACTAATGTTACTTCAAGTATGAAAAGTCAATTAGCAACAACTAAAGTAACTGAAGAGATATTTAAAGATGTAAGTATAACAGATGAAGAAATAGGTACTTACTATGAAGAAAATAAAGAAGGATTTAGTGAAGCAAATGTTTCTCATATTTTAATTAGTGATGAAACAAAGGCAAAGGAAGTAAGAGAAAGAGCTGTAAATGGAGAAGACTTTGCAACATTAGCTAAGGAACTTTCAGAAGATACAGGAACTAAGGAAGCTGGTGGAAGTTTAGGAGTTGTTAAATACAATTCAACTCAATATGTACAAGAATTTATGGATGGTTTAAAAGCTCTTAAGGAAGGTGAAGTTTCAGAACCTGTAAAGAGCCAATTTGGATATCATATAATAAAGGCAACTGATGTAAAGAATAAAACATTAGAAGAATCAAAGGATACCATAAAAACTACTTTAGAAAACGAAAAGAAAAATGAAGTTTATAAAAATTCTATTGAGCAATGGAAAAAAGATTATAAAGTAAAAACATACGAAGACAAACTTTAAGCAATTAGTAAATTACAGTTTACAATTAACAATTGCGATACAAATTTAGTCAAGGCTGAATTTATAATTAAATAAATGTACTATGGTGAAGTGGATCCATTTGAGATCTACTTCACTTATTTTTTCTTCTAAGAAATTCCGAGGCAGGAGGAAGTTCTACCTTAATTGTCAATTGTTAATGGTTAATTGTTAATTGTCAATGTTTTTTCTTATTTTAATAAATTTTGGTTATAAGTGTATAAAATTTCTAAGAAGTCAAATAATAATATTGCAACTAATTATTATTAATTAAAGGAGGTAGCTCATAATAATGAAGGCGACAGGAATTGTTAGACGTATTGATGACTTAGGTAGAGTAGTTATACCAAAGGAAATAAGAAGAACTTTAAGAATTAGAGAAGGTGATCCTTTAGAGATTTTCACTGATAGAGAAGGTGGGGTTATTTTAAAAAAATACTCACCAATTGGAGAACTTACAGATTTCTCTAAGGAGTATGCAGAAAGCTTACAACAAGCAATTGGACATATTGTTTTAATAGCTGATAAAGATGCATTTATATCAGTAAGTGGAGCATCTAAAAGAGATTACATGGAAAGAAAGGTTAGTGTAGAGTTAGAAAGAATAATGGAAGAAAGAAGAGCTGTGCTTATAACAGACCAAAACAAGACTATTCCATTACATAATGATGAAGAAGTTGGTAAATATACTAGCCAAGTAATTTCACCTATAATTGCTGAAGGAGATGCAATTGGAGCGGTAATAATACTATCCAAGGAATCAGAAGGAAAATTAGGAGAATTAGAGTTAAAATTATCTGAAACAGCTTCATCTTTCTTAGGTAAACAAATGGAACAATAAAATTAATAAATAATTAAATATAAAGTTATCAATAAAATAAAGTAATAATACCTCTAAACTTACAATACAAATTTACTAGAACTAATTTGAAGTTTGGAGGTATTTTATGAAGAAACAGTCATTGCTTAAAGCAAGCTTAGTTCTTGGGATAGCAGGAATATTAGCAAGGTTTTTGGGGTTATTTTTTAGATGGCCATTAATAATGTTAATAGGAGACGAAGGGGTTGGTTATTATCAAATGTCGTATCCGTTGTACATGTTTTTCGTAGCCATGGCATCAGGAGTTCCTGTAGCTATTTCAAAGATGATATCTGAAAGAAGAGTGAAGGGGGATATACAAGGGGTATTTGAAATTGTAAAAGAGTCAACAATACTAATGATGTTTTTAGGAATTGGTACAACCCTTATATTATTCATTTTTGCTAAACCTATTATTAAATTTGTTCAGTGGGATATGAAATCATATTACGCTTTACTTGGGATATCCTTTGCACCATTTGTAATATCTATAATGACAATATACAGAGGTTTTTTTCAAGGATTACAAAATATGACTCCATCGGGAATGTCCCAAATACTTGAGCAGATAGGCAGAGTAATAATAGGAGTTGGACTTGCTATACTACTTTTACCAAAGGGAATAGAATATGCAGCAGGGGGAGCAGCTTTTGGTGCTGCGGCTGGAGGTACAATAGGAGCAACATATCTTTATGAAAAGTATAAAAAAGTAAAGAAGCAGATGTGGAATAAAAAAATAAAAAGTAATCCGGAAATTTTGACATCTATATTAAAAATAGCTTTACCTATTTCAATAGGAACAACGGTTGGAACTATAATGAGCTTAATTGATTCTATACTGGTTCCTCAAAAATTATTACAGGCAGGATTAACATCAGAAGGAGCTACGATTTTGTATGCTCAGCTAACTGGAAAGGCAAATGTAATTACAAATATACCATTAACTTTATCTATGGCATTAGGAACCTCACTAATTCCTATAATAGCAGAAAATTATGTTATGAATAGAAAAAGAGATTTAGAATCTAAGGTGCAATTATCATTAAAATTGTCGATGTTAATAGCAATGCCATGTACCCTAGGATTATTTTTTCTTGCGGGACCAATAATGAAGCTTATATTTCCTGGGAAATATGATGGCATAGAAATAATGAGATATATGTCTTTAGCTGTTCCATTTATAATTATAACTCAGACTACAACTTCTATTATGCAGGGGATAGGTCACTATATAAGACCTATAATAAATTTATTTATAGGATGTATAGTAAAGGTTATATTAACATTTATTTTAGTTTCTATGCCTAATATAAATATATATGGTGCTGTAATTGCTAGTATATCAGCATATTTCGTAGCAACCATATTAAATATAATTTCTCTAAAGCGTAGGTTACATTTAAAATTAGATATATTTCAAGGTTTTATTAAGCCTATAGTTGCCTCATTAGTTATGATAACAGGGGTAGTAGCAGCATATTTATTTTTATTTAATAAAACTAGTAGCAATGGTTCTTCTTGCTTAGCAGCTATATTTTTGGGTATTATTATATATATAGCATTAATACTATTACTAAAAGTATTTAGCATAGATGAAATAAAAAGTAAAATTATAAAAAATTAATTAGTAAGGAGAGAACCTAATGATAAAAATAATAGGTTTAGGACCAGGTGCACCAGAAGCTTTAACTATAGGAGCCGTTAAAGCTTTAGAAGAAGGAAAGAATATTTATTTTAGAACAGAAAAACATCCAACAGTTAATTATCTAAAGGGAAAAATAAAAGATTTTAAAACCTATGATAATTATTATGAAACATCAGATAGTTTTGATGAAGTCTATAATAATATTGCAAGAGATATAATAGATAAGTACTCTAATGAAAATGAATTAATATATGCGGTTCCTGGACATCCGTTAGTGGCAGAAAAATCAGTTTTTAATCTTATAGAGCTATGTGATGAAAAAGGAATAAAATATGAAATAGTTCCAGCAGTAAGCTTTATAGATGCTATGATGGATGTATTAAAGATAGACCCAATAGAAGGATTAAAAGTGATAGATGCTTTTGATATGAAAAATCAAGTCCTAGATAAGAGAATAGGGACTATAATAACTCAAGTATATAACCAATTAATAGCATCAGAAGTTAAACTAAAATTATTAGATTATTATAATGATGAAACAGAAATATATTATGTTAGAGCAGCAGGAATAGTTTCAGAAGAGTCTATAAGAAAAATACCTATATATGAGCTGGATATGCAAGAAGATATAGATTATTTAACATCATTATATATACCAAGGGATATTAATAATAAGAAGGATTTCAATGATTTAATTGAAATAATAGATAGACTAAGAGGGGAAGATGGATGCCCTTGGGACATGGAACAAACTCATGATAGTATAAAAAATGAGCTTTTAGAGGAAGCATATGAGGTTGTAGATAGTATAAATAATGATGATATAGATGGAATGATAGAGGAGCTTGGAGATGTGTTATTACATGTTGTATTCCATGCATCAATAGGAAAAGATGATGGATATTTTAATATTAGTGATGTAATTCAAGCTATATGCAATAAGATGATCTATAGGCATCCACATGTTTTTGGAAAAGATAAGGTTTTAAGCAGTGGAGAAGTTCTTGATAATTGGGAAGAAATTAAAAAGGAAGAAAAGAATTTTGAAACTATAACAGATGAGATGAAGGCAATAGCTAATGCATTACCTTCTTTAGTTAGAGCGCATAAGGTTCAAAAAAAGGCTGCAAAGGTAGGTTTTGACTGGGATGATGTAGAAGATGCAGCTTTAAAGATTACTGAAGAATTAAAAGAGGTATTAGATGTATATAAATCCAATAATAAGGAAAAAATAAAAGATGAGGTAGGAGACTTAATATTTGCATGTGTTAATGTAGCCAGAAAATTAAATATTAATGAAGAAGAAGCAGTAAATTCAACAATACAAAAATTTATAAGAAGATTTTCTTTTATAGAGCAGGCAGCTTTAAAATCTAAGAAAAATTTAAGTGATATGACATTGGAAGAAATGGATGCTTTATGGAACGAAGCAAAAAAAAATAAATAATTTCACGAAAATAAGAAGGATTTATAAGATGTTTGGAGAATAATATATAATGGTTTATGCTATACTATAAATAACTTATTGTAATAAATAGCTTTTATAACAAAAAATTCATATTATTATAGACTAGTAATAAAAGACGATATATAATAAGAGAATGTAGTTATAGTACATATTAACAGAAATAGTTAACTACTAAAATATATAACGGGTTATTTAAGGAGGATGTAATTGTGAATAAAGCAGAATTAATCACTAGCATGTCAGAAAAAAGTAAATTAACTAAAAAGGATGCCGAGTTAGCTTTAAAAGCATTTATAGAAAGCGTTGAAGAAGCTTTAGAAAAAGGTGAAAAAGTTCAATTAGTTGGATTTGGAACTTTCGAAACAAGAGAAAGAGCTGCAAGAGAAGGCAGAAATCCAAGAACTAAAGAAACTATAAATATTCCAGCTTCAACAGTTCCAGTATTTAAAGCTGGTAAAGAATTCAAAGAAAAAGTTAATAAGTAGGATATTAGGAACCCGAGTTTTCTCGGGTTCTTTTAATAATGTAAATTAGTAATAAAAAGGAGAATAGTTATGAGATTAGATAAATATCTTAAAGTTTCAAGAATTATAAAAAGAAGAACAATAGCTAAAGAGGTTTGTGAAGGTGGAAGAGTATCTATTAATGAAAAGGTAGCAAAGCCATCAACAGTTGTAAAAGAAGGAGATATAATAGAAATACAATTTGCAAACAGATCATTAAAGGCTAGAATAACGAATATAGTAGAACATGTAAAGAAAGAAAATGCAAAAGAAATGTATGAGATCCTAGAAGGAGAAGAAGATAAAGAATAAAAATAAAATCTCATTCATATATTTTATAAAGAATATGTGGAGGAGATAAAATGGAAAAGAAGATTGAAAATAAGTTAGAAGAGCCAAGAAGCAGTATAACTTTAGAAAATAGAAAGAAAATGACTCTTACAGGAGTAGAAGAAGTTATAAGTTTCGATGATGAAAAGATTTTATTAAATACAAAATTAGGGTTTTTAACTATTAAGGGATCAGAACTAAAAATGAATAAATTAGATGTACAAAATGGTGATGTAATAATTGTGGGGAATGTATCATCTATAGTTTATAGTAGTAAAGAAGTAAAAAAAGAAAAAGAAAGTATAATTTCTAGATTGTTTAAATAGGTGGATGCATGCCGTTATCAATAGATGTACAATTTGACATAGTTATGTACTCTATTTTATCAGGAGTACTAATAGGAATTATGTTTGATCTATATAACATAATAAGAGGAGTAAAGATACCTAAAATAATAATTATCCTAGAAGATATATTATTTTGGGTATTAACTGCTATTATAGTATTCACTTTTTTACTATATACCAATTATGCTTTTTTAGGCCCATATGTTTATATTTTTATGATCATAACCCTGATGATTTATTTAAAGTTAATAAGCCCTATAGTTTTAAAATTAGAGAGATATATAATAGATAAAGTTAGTAAAGTTATAAGAATACTTTTTAAAAATTTAATTTATCCTATAAAAATAATATATTACAGTATTTGCGGAAAAAAATAATGAAAAGCAAGAACATAAAAAAATAGCTTGAATAAAATATATATAGTGTTTAAAATATAGTATATAATATATTTTAAAGAGGGTGAGAGCAATTAAAAGGCAAGTAACTCTTAAAAGATTAGTTATAATTTTTATTTTTGCAGTTTTTATATTTAATTATATTAAACAGGAAATTACAATGAAAAAAATTCAAGAAGATATTATTACTAGCCAAAATCAATTAGAAGAGCTTAAAAATAAGAATAGTAAATTAGAAGCAGACTTAAAAAAAGTTCCTTCTGATGAATATATAGAAAAGCTTGCAAGAGAAAAACTAGGAATGATAAAAGAAGGGGAAAAAGTTGTAAATCCTAAAACGCAAAATTAAAGAATATGTTTTAAAACTATAAAAAAAGGTTATTATTATAATAACATATATTATTTAATTTTTAAGGAGGAATCTTTGTAACATGACCTTGATGGCAGGAAACATATTAGAAGGTACAGTGGTTAATATAACTAGTTTTGGGGCCTTTGTAGAAATAGAAGGTAAAACAGGATTAGTTCACATTTCAGAAGTAGCAGATTCATTTGTTAAGGATATTAGACAACACCTTAATGAACAAGATAAGGTAAGAGTAAAGGTAATATCAATTGACGATAACGGAAAAATAAGCTTATCAATTAAGCAAGCAAATGTTCAAAAGAAATCAGTTAAACCTATGGAGATAGACTGGTCTTCAGAAACTAAAAAAGGTGGTCCAAATTCAGGAAATTTTGAAGATATAATGTCAAGATTTTTAAAGGATAGCGAAGAAAGAATGCAAGATGTTAAAAAGAATCAAGACTTTAAATCTAAAAATGGAAGAAGAAGTTTTTAATAAGATAATTAATAACATCATATAAATTTAATATATAAATCTATAAAGACTATCACCAAATTTAAATTGTTTAGTGATAGTTTTCTTTTTCGCTTTTTACTAGGTTGCGTAACAAAATATAAAAAATGAAAAAAGGGTGTTGACACTATGTGAAACATAATATATAATTAATTTTGTCGTTAAGAGGCGAAGAAAAAATATGCTGAAGTGGCGGAACTGGCAGACGCACAGGACTTAAAATCCTGCGGTGGTTAAACACCGTACCGGTTCGATTCCGGTCTTCAGCACCAAGCTAAATTCAACTTAAATATCGCGGGGTGGAGCAGTTGGCAGCTCGTCGGGCTCATAACCCGAAGGTCGTAGGTTCAAGTCCTGCCCCCGCAACCAAAATATGGCGGAATAGCTCAGCTGGCTAGAGCACTCGGTTCATACCCGGGGTGTCGTAGGTTCAAGTCCTATTTCCGCTACCATGTACGCTGAAGTGGCGGAACTGGCAGACGCACAGGACTTAAAATCCTGCGGTGGTTAAACACCGTACCGGTTCGATTCCGGTCTTCAGCACCAAAAGCACTTAATTTAATTAAGTGCTTTTTTTATTATAAAGATATGAAACCTTTTAGAGTTAATATTTAAAAGATTTTATTTTTTTATTTAACTTAAGTCATTTGATATGGGGTTAAAATTATTTTTTAATTAGTCATAAAATAAAGTATATGACTAAAAGTTATAAAATATTAATATCTTGTAATTTTTTATTCTTCATAAAAAATTATATAGTGACAAATTTGTATTGAAAATATTTAATGTAAATTCAATCTTAAGTTTATATAAAAATAGAATAATGCCTTAAATTTCATTAATATTAACATAATATGATGATAAAGCTTATAAAAACTAACTATGCAATAGAATAAAAATTATTTGGCTAGCCATAAGGAATTTTATATATTATTGTCCAACGAAAAAAATAATAAGATACACTATATGACATATATTTCAGAAATGCAATGATATAATTTAAATTACATTTTATGGAAATTGGAGGGACGTATATGCAGTATGGTGTTGATATATCAACATATAAGAGGTTGGAGAAGAGGAATAATAAAAATGAACTAAATGTTCAGCATTCATCAATAGGAATGATTATATCTTTTATAATAGGATTTTTACTAAGTAGGGTTTTACTATCAATAACAGTAGAAATGGGTATAGCCCCTTTTGGGATTGCATATCTCATAGGAATAAAAAAAGAAAAGAGCAGAAATATATTATTATCTCTTATTGGGATAATAATAGGCTATTTGTCTATATATAAGAGTTTAGAAGGAGCTATTTCTTATTGTATAGTAGCTTTTATAGTGATGGCATATATTGAAATATGTAATAAGATAGAGCTAAAACAAAGAGATACAATAATTTTTGGTTTGATATTTTCAATTTTCTTTATATATAATTTACTAGTAAATAATCAACCTATAGGAGTCAATTTAACATTTTCTGCTTTAAAGGTAATAAGTATAATACCAGTAAGATACATACTAAATTATGCACTAAATTGTGTTGATGAATTAGAAAGTAATTATTTCTTCTCAACAGAAGAATTAATAAGTATAGGATTATTGTTATGTTTATTGGTAGCAGGAATAGGTAATTTGAATATTTTCGATATATATATAAGAAATATATTTGCATTAGCTGTTATAGCTATTTTTGCATATGTTGGAGGATCTGGTTTAGGAGCAGCCATAGGTGTTTCTATGGGATTCGTAATAGGAATGACTAGTAACGATATAATAATATATATTAGTTTATATAGTTTATGTGGACTTATTATAGGGATATTTAAAGATACTGGAAGAATATTTTCATCAATAGCTTATTTAGTTGTGTATTTTATAATATCAATGTATTCTGATAAATTTTCAATTTATGGGGGAATAGAAGTTTTAATATCTGCAGCAATCTTTATAGCAATTCCTAAAATGTTTATAGAGTTTATAAGCAAGGAATTTAATCAAGAAAAAAAGACTGAAAGTATAAATGATGCACATTTAAATGGAATAAAAAATGAATTTGTTGATAGATTGAACTCAATGAAATCTATATTATCAAGCTTGTCAGCATCTATATTAAATTTAGGTGAAAATGATATTTTATCATTAAGTAACAAAGGAACCGCTATGGTGGAGAGTTTAGCAGATAGAGTTTGTTATAATTGCGAGCTTAAACAAAGATGTTGGGATCGCAACTTACATTCTACTTTTGAAGGCTTTTCTGAACTTATAAGTGGTTGTGAGAACAATGAAATGAATTTTCCTCAGAGCTTAGAAAAGAAGTGCGTTAAAAAAAGAGGCCTAATAAAAAATGCTCAAGAAATTGTAAATAATTACACTGTGAATGAGGCATTAAGAACTAGGCTTGCAGAAGGCAGAAGTTTAATAGCTAATCACATAAATAATATATCTTCTACTATGGGGGATATGATTAGAGATTTTGAAAATGATATATCAATTTGTTCAGAGATAGATAAGGTTCTTAAGAAGGCTTTAAATAAAAATAAGATAGAATATAAGGATGTTTTTTGCTATTTAGATAGAAAAGGGAGAATGAAAATTAAAATAACCTTAACCAATTGCGAAGGTGGGAATTACTGTGCCAAAAATATATTACCTATAATAAATGGCTTAGTAAAAGTTCCTGTGTCTATAGCGAATGGGGGATGTAGGATAAACCCTGATACAGATGAATGCTCAATTGTTATAGAGGAAACTCCTAAGTATCATATGACATCTTATTCAGCTATAAAGGCTAAGGATGGTGAAACGTCTATAGGAGATAGCCATAGTTTTGCTAAAAATAGTGACGGAACATACTTAACTATAGTTAGTGATGGAATGGGCTCTGGCCCAGAAGCTGGGGTTGAAAGTAGTCTTGCAGTAAATTTAATAGAAAAGTTCATAGAAAATGGATTTAGTGAAAAGACTGCTATAAATACAGTAAATTCTATAATGGCAATGAAGTTTAACGAAGATGAAAAATTTACAACTATGGATATGAATATTGTTGACTTATATACAGGAGAAACTGAATTTATTAAAATTGGGGGAGTAGTTAGTTTTATAAAGAGAGGAGAGGAAGTTAAAGTTATTAAATCCAATAGCTTACCATTTGGGATTTTAGATAGTGTTGATATAAGTTCAGAAAAAGTTAAACTAAAACATGGAGATATAATAGTATCAATTAGTGATGGTATATTGGATATAGATAAAAATAATGTTGGAAGTTATTCCTGGTTACAGGAATATTTAAAATACGCAGATACAAATCCATCAGCTTTATCAAGAGATATACTTGAAAAGGCAATGGTCTTAAGTGGCGGAAAAGTATGGGATGATATGACGGTACTTGTGTCAAAATTATATTCTGTATATTAATAACTTAGTAGATATAAAGAGGGTGAGATATAACTTTGTTATCTCATCTTCTTCAATTTTGAGCATTGTAAAAATTAACTAATCATAGTGTTTACATATGCAGATCATAAGGTTATTATATTATATATGATTTATAATTCAATTATTTTGCTTAGCGAAATAAAAAGGGGTTTTGATGTGATAAACAAGGTAAAGGATTTTATAATTAAAAATAATCTCATAAAAGAAAATGATAAAGTATTAGTAGCTTTATCAGGAGGACCTGATTCGGTTTGTTTACTTCATATACTTTATGAACTTAAAGAATTGTTAAATATAAAAATTGGAGCTGCTCATGTGAATCATATGCTAAGAGGTGAAGATGCATTAAAAGATGAGAATTATTCATCTGAATTGTGTGAAAAGCTTAATATAGATTTTTATTCCCAAAAGGTTGATATAAACAAAATATCAAAGGAAAAAAATATTTCGCATGAAATGGCAGGTAGAGAAGAAAGATATAAATTTTTTAACTTTATAAAAGATACATATAATTATAGTAAAATAGCAGTAGCACATAATTCTAATGATCAAGCTGAAACTATAATTATGAACATGATGAGAGGATCAGGGCTTGAAGGATTATGTGGGATAAGGAATATAAGAAGTGGGGGAATAATTAGGCCTATCTTATGTCTTTCAAGAGATGAGATAGAGAATTACTGTAAAGATAACAATTTAAATCCTAGAATAGATAAAACCAATTTAGAAAACATATATAGTAGAAATAGAATTAGATTAGACATATTGCCATATATGAAAGAGAATTTTAACAGAGATATTATAGAAACCATAAATAGAATGTCTAGTTTATTACAAATAGATAATGACTTTATAGAAAAACAATGTGATAATTATTATAAAAAATATTGTCTTAATAAAAAGGATTATATGACTATATCTAAGAAAGCCTTTATATTAGATAAAGCAGTATTAACGAGACTTATAAAAAGGGCATTTGTGGAGTTTACTGGAAAATATAATAATTTTGAAATGAAACATATTTATGAAGTTATTGATTTATCTAGAAATACTACTAATAAAAAGGTATTTCTACCAAATGAAATAATAGCTGAAAATATATATGGGGATATATTATTAAAAAATAAGGAGTATATTAATAAGGAAAATAAAAGTGAAGAAATTATAGCAAATAAAGATCAGTTAAAAAAATATTCTTGTGAATATAGCGAATATAAGATTGATTTTGAATTTATAAATAATAAAAATAATATAGAATTTTCTAATAATGTATTAATAAAATATTTCGATTATGATAATATAGAAGAAAGGTTGATTATCAGAAAAAGAGAAAATGGGGATAGAATAATTCCTTTAGGTATGAAGGGGAGTAAAAAGCTTAAAGATATCTTTATTGATTTAAAGATACCAGTAGAAAAAAGAGATAAAATTCCTGTTTTATGTTTTGATGATGAGGTAGCTTGGATAGTAGGATATAAAGTTTCTGAAAAATTTAAAATAACAAAGGAAACCCAAAATATATTAAAAATTACTTTTACTAGAAAGGAATAAAAGGATGATAAGGGACATAAAGAAAATATTACTTACTGAAGATCAAATCTCGAAGAAAGTTAAGGAATTAGGAAGTAAAATAAGTGAAGATTATAAAAATAAAAACTTACTTGTTGTAGGTATTTTAAAGGGTTCAGTACTATTTGCATCTGATCTTATAAAAAGCATAACAATACCATGTGAAATAGATTTTATGGCAGTATCTAGTTATGGAAGTTCTACAGAAACTTCAGGGGTAGTTAGAATACTAAAAGATCTAGATCATAGTATTGAAGGAAAAGATATAATTATTGTAGAAGATATAATAGATAGTGGAGTAACATTAGACTATTTATTAAAATATTTAAGAACTAGAAAGGCGAATAGTATAGAGATAATAACTTTATTGACTAAGCCTTCTAGAAGAAAAGTAGATATTGAAGTCAAATATTGTGGGTTTGAAGTTCCAGATGAATTCTTAGTAGGATATGGATTAGACTATTCAGAAAGATATAGAAACTTGCCTTATGTAGGTATATTGAGTGAAGAGGTATATAAAAATTAAAAAATATATAAATGCAATATAATAAAACTAGAAGAAAGGGGGGCCTTGAATGAAAAAATATTCAAGTGCAACGGTATGGATATTTGTTATTTTGATACTTTTCTTATCTGCGACATTCTTATGGAATAGCGGTAAGATGGCAGATGAGATATCATACAGTGATTTTCAACAAAAATGGGTTAATGATGAGATAGAAAGTATTATGGTTCATCCAGACAAGATGCTTATTTCAGGGAAAACAAGAGATAACAAGCAATTTAATACTTATGCACCTAGTGAAATGGTGCAAATGTTAATGAATCAAGCTCCTAAAGATGATATAAGGGTAGATTTTAAACAACCATCAAATAGTAGTGTATGGATAAGTATAATTCCAACATTAATGATATTAGTATTATTCTTTATATTCTTCTTTATGATGTCACAGCAATCACAAGGTGGTGGCGGTGGTAGAGGTGTTATGAACTTTGGAAAAAGTAGAGCTAAAATAATGCCTCCAGATGCCAAAAGAGTTACTTTTGATGATGTAGCTGGAGCTGATGAAGAAAAGCAAGAATTAGAAGAAATAGTTGACTTTTTAAAACAACCATCAAGATATACGGAGATGGGAGCTAGAATTCCTAAGGGAGTTTTACTAGTGGGACCTCCAGGAACAGGTAAAACCTTATTAGCAAAAGCTATAGCGGGTGAAGCTGGTGTTCCTTTTTATAGTATATCAGGGTCAGATTTCGTTGAAATGTTTGTTGGAGTTGGGGCATCAAGAGTTAGAGACTTATTTGAACAAGCAAAAAAGAGTGCACCATCACTTGTGTTTATTGATGAAATAGATGCGGTTGGGAGACAAAGAGGTGCAGGATTAGGTGGAGGCCATGATGAAAGAGAACAAACATTAAATCAATTACTAGTTGAAATGGATGGTTTTGGGGCAAATGAAGGAATAATAATGATAGCAGCCACAAATAGACCAGACATATTAGATCCGGCCTTATTAAGACCAGGTAGATTTGATAGACAAATAGTAGTTGGAGCTCCTGATGTTAAGGGTAGAGAAGAAATATTAAAGGTTCATACTAAGAAAAAACCTTTATCAGAAGATGTAGAATTAAAAGTTTTAGCAAAGAGAACTCCAGGTTTTAGTGGAGCTGATTTAGAAAATTTAGCAAATGAAGCAGCCTTATTAGCTGTAAGAAAAAATGAGAAATTAATAGGAATGCAAGAGTTTGAAGAAGCTATAACTAGGGTAATAGCAGGACCAGAAAAGAAAAGTAGAGCAATTAATGAACATGATAGAAAATTAACTGCCTACCATGAAGCAGGGCACGCAGTTGTAATGAAACTTCTAGAACATGCAGACCCGGTTCATGAAATAAGTATAATACCAAGAGGTATGGCAGGTGGATACACAATGCATTTACCTAAAGAAGATAGATCATACACATCAAGAGATAAATTAAAAGATGATATGGTTGGATTACTTGGTGGTAGATTAGCAGAAAAAATCATATTATCAGATATAAGTACTGGTGCAAAAAATGATATTGATAGAGCTAGTGCTATTGCAAGAGCTATGGTAATGGAGTATGGAATGAGCGAAAAGCTTGGAACCATCTCTTATGGTGGAGATAATAATGAAGTATTCTTAGGACGAAATTTAGGACATAGCAGAAACTTTAGTGAAGAAATTGCAGCTGAAATAGATAAAGAAGTTAAGAGATTTATCAATGAAGCTTATGAAAGAGCAGAAAACTTACTAAGTCAAAATATTGATAAGTTGCATGCTGTAGCATTAACATTATTAGAAAAAGAAAAAATTGATGGCGAAGAATTTGAAAGAATTTTTAATGCGAGCTAAAAAATTAAAAGAGTAGTCATTTGGCTACTTCTTTTTTTACTCTAAATAAGATAGAAGAGATAACCAATGGCGAATAATTGTTTTGGATAAACTTATATAAATAGAAAAAATACGTCATTATAACGAAATATAAATATTTAAAATGAATAAATATTCGAAATTTTATTTTAATGAGTAAGGTTAGATGATATAATTTATGTATAAAATAAGAATATATTATATTAAAAGGTAGGGTGTACAATATGAAGAGTGATATACAAATAGCTCAAGAAGTAAAAATGGAGCATATAAATAAGATAGCAGAAAAATTAAATTTATCAGAAGATTATATAGAGCAATATGGAAAATATAAATGTAAATTATCATTGGAGATATTTGAAAAAAATAAAGAAAAGAAAAATGGAAAATTAGTATTGGTGACTGCCATAAATCCAACACCTGCTGGAGAAGGAAAATCAACTGTAACTGTTGGTTTGGGTCAGGCTTTATGTAAAATGGGAAAAAATGCGGTGATAGCATTAAGAGAACCATCTCTTGGTCCAGTATTTGGAATAAAAGGAGGGGCTGCAGGTGGAGGGTACTCCCAAGTTGTTCCTATGGAGGATATAAATCTACATTTTACAGGAGATATGCATGCAATAACAAGTGCTAACAATTTACTAGCAGCGGCAATAGACAATCATATACATCAGGGGAATAACCTAAGAATTGATTCAAGAAGAATAATATTTAAAAGAGTTATAGATATGAACGATAGAGCTCTAAGAAACATTGTTGTAGGATTAGGAGGAAAGCTTAATGGATTTTTAAGAGAAGACGGATTCATGATAACAGTGGCATCAGAAATAATGGCTATATTATGTTTAGCAGATAGTCTATCAGATCTTAAAGAAAGAATGGGGAGAATTCTAATTGCGTATGATTTAGATGGTAATCCAGTATATGCAAAACAATTGGATATACAAGGTGCCATGGCTTTACTTATGAAAGATGCTATAAAGCCTAATTTAGTTCAAACTTTAGAAAATACACCTGCTATAATACATGGAGGACCTTTTGCTAATATAGCTCATGGATGTAACTCTATAATAGCAACTAAGATGGCATTAAAATTGGGTGATATAGTAGTAACAGAAGCTGGATTTGGAGCGGACTTAGGAGCTGAAAAGTTTTTAAATATAAAATGTAGATATGGAAATTTAGATCCTAATTGTGTAGTTATAGTTGCAACTGTAAGAGCATTAAAAAATCATGGGGGAGTAGGTAAAGAAAATCTAAGTATTCCAAACGTAGATGCTTTATCTAAAGGGATCAGTAATTTAGAAAAGCAAATTGAAAATATTAAGAAGTTTAATGTTCCGGTAGTTGTTGCCATAAATAAATTTGTTACAGATAGTTTAGAAGAAATAGAGTTCATTAAAAATTATTGCAATAAACTTGGTGTGAAAGCAGCATTATCAGAAGTTTGGGAAAAAGGTGGAGATGGAGGAATAGAGCTTGGAGAAGTAGTTTGTGATATATTGGAAAACGAAGAGTCTAACTTCAAGCCTATTTATGATGTAGAAAGTAGTATAGAAAGTAAAATATTAACTATAGCAAAAGAAATTTATGGAGCTAAAGGGATTGTTATTACGCCTAATGCAAAGAAGCAAATACAAGAACTAGAGAAGTTTGGGCTAGATAAGTTGCCTATTTGTATGGCAAAAACACAATATTCTCTTTCAGATAATCCATCACTGATAGGTAGACCAGAAAACTTTGATATAACAGTGAAGGAAGTAAGAGTATCTAATGGAGCTGGATTCATAGTAGTGTTAAATGGTGACGTAATGACTATGCCAGGACTACCAAAGGTACCAGCAGCAAATAAAATGGATATATTAGATAACGGAGAAATAATTGGATTATTTTAATATATAAAATTTACAACCCTTGACAAATGCGTAGTAATTGTTAAAATTAAATTGTTAAATTTATTGTGATTATATTTATTTGAATAAAGGCAGCTTTCGAAGCTGCTTTTAATTGTATTAAGGTGGTGCCAATATGATTTTAGTGGTAGATGTAGGGAATACAAATATAGTTTTGGGGGTATATAAAAATTCCGAAATTATTTCTAGTTGGAGAATATCTACTGATGCAAAAAAAACATCGGATGAATATTCTATTCAATTTATGCAACTTTTTATTCAAGGGAATTTGAAACCAGATGATATAAAAGGGATAATAATTTCATCAGTTGTTCCAAATATAATGCATTCATTAGAAAATATGATAAAAAAGATCTTTGGAATTAATCCTTTAGTTGTTGGACCGGGAGTTAAAACTGGAATAAATATTAAATATGATAATCCAAAGGAAGTTGGAGCAGATAGGATTGTAAATGCAGTAGCAGCACATGAAAAATATAGAAAAGATCTTATAATAATAGATTTTGGAACAGCAACTACATTTTGTGCTTTAACAAAAGATGCAAACTATCTTGGTGGATGTATTACTCCAGGAATAAGAATATCCTCTGATGCATTATTTGATAGAGCTGCCAAGCTACCAAGAGTAGAATTAGAAGTGCCTAAAAATATAATATGTAAAAATACTGTATCTAGTATGCAAGCTGGTATAATTTATGGATATATTGGTCAAGTAGAGTATATAGTAAATAAAATAAAAAAAGAAATGAAGGATCTTGGAGCAGCAGAACCTTTAGTTATAGCAACAGGGGGCCTAGCTAATTTAATAGCTAATGAAACTAACTTTATAGATAAAGTAGATTCTAGTTTAACATTAGAGGGGTTAAGAATAATATACGAAAAAAATAAGGAGTAGTATACTATGAAAATTAAAAACCTAGAATTTAGTAATAATGTTTTTCTAGCACCTATGGCAGGAGTGACAGATATAGCTTTTAGAGGTCTATGCAAAGAAATGGGATGTGGACTAGTTTATACGGAAATGGTAAGTGCAAAAGCACTTTACTATGGAAATGAAAACACAAAAACCTTACTTAGGATAGCTGATGAAGAAATGCCTGTTGCAGCTCAGATATTTGGGAATGATCCTAAAATAATGGCAGAAGTAGTACAAAGATATTTTAATGACAGAGAAGATATTTGCATAGTAGATATAAATATGGGATGTCCTGTAAATAAAATCACTAAAAATGGAGAAGGTTCAGCCTTATTAAAACATCCAGAATTAGCGGCTAAAATAGTAAAAGAAATAAAAAAGGTGTCATCAAAACCTGTAACAGTTAAGTTCAGAAAAGGATGGGATGAAGGTAATATCAATGCTGTTGATTTTGCTAAGGGCCTAGAAGATGCTGGAGCTGATGCTATTACTATTCATGGAAGAACAAAAGAACAAATGTATGAAGGAAAAGCGGATTGGGATATAATAAGGAAAGTTAAGGAATCTGTATCGATACCAGTAATAGGAAATGGAGATGTATTTACAGCAGAGGATGCACTTAAACTAAAAAATAAAACTAATTGCGATGGAATCATGGTTGCGAGAGGTAGTATGGGAAATCCTTGGATATTCAAACAAATAGAAAATAAGTTAGATGGAATAGATCCTATAGAAATAACTTATATAGATAGAATAGAAATGTGTTTAAGACACTATGAATTATCAATAAAATATGGCGGAGAAAAAAAAGCTGTACGTGAAATGAGAAAACATGCATCTTGGTATCTTAAAGGATTACCAAAAAGTAATGATATAAGAGGCGTTATGAATACGTTAGATGAAAGTAAGGAAGTATTTGACTTGCTGAATAATTATAAGGAAGAGCTAAAAGATAAATAGATGTTTAATTAATATATCGAATAATTAATATATTGAAGAATAAATATATTAAAAGCGAGAATAATATATATCTATTAAAGCTATAATACTTACAAGCCTTTTGGAAACATTACTTAGTTGACAGAAGATATATGCTGATTTATAATGTTTTAAATGATTTGGAGAATATCAGACCTAGTGTTAGGTATTTAAATAAAATAGTAGTAAATTTGAAGGGGAGAAAATCATGAGTGAAGCAAAAAAATTTTTAATGACATATGAAGGTGTAAAGAAATTAGAAGATGAATTGGAATTTCTAAAAACTGTTAAAAGAAAAGAAATAACTGAAAAAATAAAAGTTGCATTAGGATATGGAGATTTAAGTGAGAATTCTGAATATGATGAAGCAAAAAATGAGCAGGCTTTCACAGAAGGAAGAATTATACAATTAGAAAATATGCTAAAGAATGCTGTAGTTGTTGATGAGTCAGAAATACCAACAGATATAGTAGCAGTAGGTGCAATAGTCAAGGTTAAGGACTATGAATTTGATGAAGAGGTTGAATATTCAATAGTAGGTTCAGCAGAAGCAGATCCTATGAATTTTAAAATATCAAATGAATCACCAGTAGGAGCAGCATTGCTAGGTAAAAAAGTGGGAGAAATAGTTGAAGTTTCAGTACCTAGTGGAGTTAACAAGTTTGAAGTATTAGGAATAAGAAGAGAGTAAACGGAGGGATATTTAATGTCAACTGAGGAAATGAATATACAAGAGTTAGAATCTCAGTTTAGTGAGCAAGAAGCATTAAGAAGAGAGAAGTTAGTAGAATTACAAGACCAAGGAAAGGATCCATTTGACGTATATAAAGTTGAAAGAACTCATATGTCAGAGGATGTAAAAAATAATTTTGAAAGTTTATCAGGAACTGTAGTTACAGTTGCTGGAAGAATTATGTCTAAAAGAGGTCAAGGTAAAGTTGTATTCTCAGATGTTCAAGATAGAGATGGAAAAATTCAATTATTCATAAAGATTGATGAAGTAGGAGAAGAGGCTTTAAAATCATATAAATCATATGACTTAGGTGACTGGGTTGTAGCAACAGGAGAAGTTTTTAAAACTAAAACGGGAGAAGTTTCAGTTAAAGTTAAAAGCTTTGAATTAATATGTAAGTCTTTAAAACCACTTCCAGAAAAGTGGCATGGCTTAAAGGATCCAGATTTAAGATATAGACAAAGAGAAGTTGATATGATTTCTAATCCTGAAGTTAAGATTAACTTTATAAAAAGAGCTTCTATACTAAGAGGAATTAGAGAATTCTTAGATAATAGGGGTTTTATAGAATTAGAAACTCCAATGCTTGCACCAATAGCAGGAGGAGCTTCAGCAAGACCATTCGTAACACATCATAATACATTAGATATTGATATGTACTTAAGAATAGCTCCTGAATTATACTTAAAGAGAGCTATAGTTGCAGGACTTGAAAGAGTATATGATATGGGTAGAACTTTTAGAAATGAAGGTATGTCAGTAAGGCATAATCCGGAATTTACTATGATTGAATTATATCAAGCTTTTGCTGATTATAATGATATGATGGAAATAACAGAAAATATGATAGCTGAAGTTTGTAAAAAAGTTAATGGAAGTACTAAGGTTATGTACCAAGGAACTGAAATAGACTTTGCACCACCATGGAGAAGAATAACTATGGTTGATGCAGTTAAGGAATATGCAGATGTAGATTTTAATTCCATAAATTCTGATGAAGAAGCACAAGCTATAGCAAAAGAAAAACACTTAGAATTTAAAAAAGATATAAAGCACGTAACAAAGGGAGAAGTTTTAAATCTTTTATTTGAAGAATATGCAGAACAACATATGATACAACCAACGTTTGTTTGTGACTACCCTGTTGAAATATCCCCTCTAACTAAGAAGAAGAGAGGAAATGATATGTTTACAGAAAGATTTGAAGGATTTGTATTCGGAAGAGAACTTTGTAATGCATATTCAGAACTTAATGATCCAATAGTTCAAAGAGAAAGATTTAATCAACAAGAAAAAGAAAGAGAACTTGGAGATGACGAAGCATACATGATAGATGAAGAATTCATGAGTGCTTTGGAAACAGGCATGCCTCCAACAGGTGGACTTGGAATAGGAATAGATAGACTTATAATGTTCTTAACAGATTCAGCATCAATAAGAGATATTATAATGTTTCCAACAATGAAACCAGTTAAATAAAAGTTATGAAAAAAATTTAACTAATAATTTTTAAAGTAACAATTAACAATTAGGGATGTTTTTATATTTAAAATCTCTTAGAGATTCATTCTTTAATTGTTAATTGTTAATTATTTTACTTAATAAATTAATTGAAGAATTAATTTAAAAAACTTTTTTAATAAAAACACTTGCAATATTAATAAAAATTGATATAATAACTAATGTAGTAAATATTCCGCGATAGCTCAATGGTGGAGCACTCGGCTGTTAACCGATAGGTTGGAGGTTCGAATCCTCTTCGCGGAGCCATTTTAATTTTAAAATTAATTTATAATATTCCGCGATAGCTCAATGGTGGAGCACTCGGCTGTTAACCGATAGGTTGGAGGTTCGAATCCTCTTCGCGGAGCCATTTTAATTTTAAAATTAATTTTTTAAATATTCCGTGGTAGCTCAATGGTGGAGCACTCGGCTGTTAACCGATAGGTTGGAGGTTCGAATCCTCTCCACGGAGCCATTTAAAAAAGGTTTTTATAAGTATGGAGTAATCTATATTTATAAAAACCCTTTTTATTTTTCACTTGACATATATAAGGCTTTTGGTAAAATTAATATATAATTTAATAAATACAGTGAGAAAGAGGAGTAAGTTTAAATTTCTTTTAGAGAGACGATGCATGGTGAAAATCGTTATTAATTTATACTGAAGGGCGCTTTTGAGTATTAATCAATGAGAAAGTTGGGCTAAAGCCAAGAAGGGTGGAACCGCGGAATTTAAATTTCGTCCCTTTAGGTGTTTAAGGCCTTTTTTATTTATAAAAAAATTGGAGGTATTAAAATGGCAGTAGAAAAGACTATGGATAAAGTTGTTGCTCTTTGTAAAAATAGAGGATTTGTATTTCCAGGATCAGAAATATATGGAGGATTGGCAAATTCATGGGATTATGGTCCTCTAGGAGTTGAATTCAAAAATAATGTTAAAAAAGCATGGTGGAAGAAGTTCGTTCAAGAAAGTCCCTATAATGTTGGAGTAGATTGTGCTATATTAATGAATCCGGAAGTTTGGGTTGCATCAGGTCACGTTGGAGGATTTTCAGATCCGCTAATGGATTGTAAAGAGTGTAAGGCGAGATTTAGAGCAGATAAAATTGTAGAAGATCATATGACTGAAAATGGAGCAGAAGTTGCAAGTGCAGATGGATGGTCTAATGAACAATTAAAGGAATATATAGAAAAGAATAAGATTGTATGTCCTAAGTGTGGTAAGTTAAACTATACAGATATAAGAAAGTTTAATTTAATGTTTAAAACATTCCAAGGAATAACAGAGGATTCCGCAAGCACAATATATTTAAGACCAGAAACAGCTCAAGGTATATTCGTAAACTTTAAGTCTGTACAAAGAACTTCAAGAAAAAAAGTTCCTTTTGGAATTGCACAAATAGGAAAGTCTTTTAGAAATGAAATAACACCAGGAAACTTTACTTTTAGAACTAGAGAGTTTGAACAAATGGAATTAGAATTTTTCTGTAAACCAGGAACAGACTTAGAATGGTTTAAGTATTGGAAAGATTATTGCTGGAACTTCTTATTGGGATTAGGTGTAAAACAAGATAACTTAAGAATGAGAGATCATGGAGAAGAAGAATTATCATTTTATTCAAATGCAACATCAGATATAGAATACTTATTCCCATTTGGCTGGGGAGAATTATGGGGAATAGCTGATAGAACAGACTATGACTTAACGAAACATCAAGAACATTCAGGTCAAGATATGAATTACCTAGATCCTACTACTAATGAAAAATATGTTCCTTATGTTATAGAGCCATCTTTAGGAGCAGATAGAGTTGCATTAGCCTTCTTAGTAGATGCTTATGATGAAGAAGAATTAGAAGGTGGAGATGTTAGAACAGTTATGCACTTACATCCAGCGTTAGCACCATATAAGGCAGCTATTTTACCACTTTCAAAAAAGCTTTCTGAAAAGGCGTTAGATGTATATTCGGATTTAAGTAAAAAGTTTAATTTGGAATATGATGAGGCTGGAAGTATAGGTAAGAGATATAGAAGACAAGATGAAATAGGAACTCCATTCTGTATAACAATAGACTTTGATACATTAGAAGATAATGCAGTTACTATTAGAAATAGAGATACTATGGAACAAGAAAGAGTTAAAATTGAGGATTTAGAAGCCTATATAGAAAAAAGCTTAGAATTTTAATTATAAGAAGAAGCAGAATTTTACATATTCTGCTCTTTTTTGTGTTTAATAAATTTAAGTGTTATAATTAGAAAGAATTGGGACAGACTTAATAAGGTGAACTTATTCATTCTAATGTATTATAGAATGAGTTACGTAGTAGAGAATATTTCATATAATATTTTATATATAATTCTGGAGGAAGATTATGAAGAAGCAATTTGGTGAATTTAAAGAGTTTATAAAGGGCAAAAAAGTTGCAGTGGTTGGTATCGGAGTTAGTAATATACCTCTTATAAAGTTTCTAGTTAAGCTTGGAGCAAATGTAACTGCATTTGATAAGAAAAACAGAGAAGATTTAGGAAATATAGCCGTAGAGTTTGATGAGCTATCAGTTTCCTTAGAATTAGGGGAAAAATACTTAGATAATCTATCAGGATTTGATGTTGTTTTTAAGACTCCTTCTATGAGGATAGATTGTGATGCATTAGTGAAAGTAAAAAAACAGGGTGCATATATAACATCTGAGATGGAGGAGTTTGTTAGATATTGCAAGGGAAAAGTCTATGGAATAACAGGAAGTGATGGGAAAACAACGACAACAACCATTATATCTAAGCTTTTAAAAGAAGCTGGATATAAAACTTGGGTTGGAGGGAATATAGGAACTCCATTATTTTCAAATATAGAAGAAATAAAAGAAGATGATAAAGTTGTTTTAGAATTATCTAGTTTTCAACTTATGACTATGAATAATCCAATAGATGTTGCAGTTGTAACAAATCTTGCACCAAATCATTTAGATATGCATTTAGATATGCAAGAATATATAGATGCAAAGAAAAATATATTCTTATATCAAGAAAAAAATGGATTATTGATTTTAAATAGGGAAAATGAAATAACTCATGGATTTATTTCAGAAGCTAATGGAGAAGTAAGAGAATTCAGCTCAAAAAGAGAGATTAAGGATGGAGCATATTTAAAAGATAATATATTATACCTAAATAATGAAGAAGTATGTAATAAAGAAGATATAGCTATTAAGGGAATTCACAATATAGAAAATTATTTAGCTGCATTTTTAGCTACTAAAGAGGATGTTTCATTAAAAGTAATGAAAAAGGTGGCAGAAACATTTGGGGGAGTTGAACATAGATGTGAACTAGTAAGAGAACTTAATGGAGTTAAATATTATAATGACTCTATTGCTTCAAGTCCAACGAGAACCTTAGCAGGATTGTTAGCTTTTGAGAAAGGGGTTATCTTA
The DNA here is from genome assembly GCF_001010885.1 of Clostridium sp. C8. NCBI lineage: Bacteria > Bacillati > Bacillota > Clostridia > Eubacteriales > Clostridiaceae > Clostridium > Clostridium sp. C8. The sequence goes on from NZ_LBMX01000005.1 coordinate 141,889, forward strand.
ATAGCGGGGGGATATGATAAGCATATACCATTTGAACCACTAGCAGATGAAGGATATCCTTATATAAAAGAACTTATACTTCTTGGAGATACAAGAAATAAAATAAAAAGTACTTTTGAAAAACTTAAAGAAGAAAAAGGAATTGAGATTTCTATAAATATGGTAGATACATTAGAGGATGCGGTTTTAAAAGCTAAGGAGTTAGCTAAAGAAGGGGATATAGTTACTTTATCACCAGCTTGTGCATCTTTTGATATGTTTCCTAACTTCATGATTAGAGGAAATAAATTTAAAGAAATTGTAAATAAATTAAAATAAAGAAAAGGCCTTAAGGCCTTTTCTTTATTTTAATTTATATTAATAAACTTAACTTCATTTATATTAGCGGAAGTTTCTATAAAGATTCCTTTATCAGTAGGAAAATATTCATTTGTAGAATCTGAAAATATTTCAGTAAATGTGTAGTCATTATTTTCTTTGTTCTTAGTAAGTTGGCAAATTGTATTAGCACTAGCATTATTAATAAAATAAATTCTTTCATCACTTTGCTTTAATTTACTAGCATCTACATTTAGTATCTTTTTTGATTCGCTATTTAAAATATTAAAAGAATGCAATGTATTATTATCAGAACTATTTACAAATAAAATTTCATTATTGTAAGTTACGAAACTATCTACAGAGTCATCAGTTAATTTAATGTTAGAACTTCCATCTATTTTTAAACAATATAGTTTTGAATTATCATCTAGATTCCTATAAAATATTGAATTATTATTTATAATAAAGTTTCCGACCTTAGAAGTTGATAACAATGACTTAGAATTAGATTTAACATCATATGAATAAATATTTTGAGTATTTGAATCTATATAATATAATTTTTCATTCGCGTAAATTAGTCCCTTTGGAGAATCGTTATTAAGTTTTGTGATAGTATTCTTTTGATAATCCAACTTAAATAATCCTCTATCTTTAGAGATTGATGAAAAATAAATTATATCATTATTTGAAATAAGATAATCTATAGAGTAATCGAAGATATCTATTATTGATTCTTGAGAAATTACAGTATTGCTTTTAGCAAGTTCAGATACTGATAACTTATTATTGTTATTAGGATCAGGGAAAAACAATAAATTTCCTAAATATATATATTTATAATTAGTAAGAGTTTTCCCGGAAAGAATTATTTTGTTATTTGTTGTTATATTCTCCTTATAAGAGGTTGAAAGCGAATGGTTCTTTGCGCTAGAATCTGATTCCGGTATTTGATTACTACATCCTGTTAAAAAAAATGTTGATATAATTAAAAAAGAAAAAAATTTTCTTAGCATATTATCCTCCAAAACTTTAATGATAAATATTTTATAATAATATCTTAAATTAAAATTCTTATTAAGTAAAATAAAAAATACAATAATTTATCTAATAATTTTGTTGATTTATAAATAATGAATAGTTTTAAATAATATATAGACTATTGTTAACTTTATATAAGTGTAGATTATATAAAGCAGAGAAATGAAATGAATTATCGTATAATTAATAAAAGATAGTGAAATATAATATGTAATAAAGATAACTTTACCAGGTGTATCATTATAAGAAAAAATAAGAAAAAATAAGAAAAAGGTAGAATAATAATAATAATATAAGAATATAATATAAATGTTGATTTGAATAAGTTTAATATCATGATAAGATAAATAGCGTCGTCAGGGCGCGGAAGCAAATAACAAACAAATTGGCAACAAAAAAATGTTGACAATTCAAGAAGAAAATGTTATTATGAATAAGCAGTCCATGAGACCGCAAATTGAGATCTTTGAAAATTGAACAGAATATAAGTTAAGTAAAATAAACCAGCAATTCTTTTAGAAGTCTTAAAACTAAGACTCAAAGTAATTTGAGACAGATTAAACTTTTTATTGAGAGTTTGATCCTGGCTCAGGACGAACGCTGGCGGCGTGCCTAACACATGCAAGTCGAGCGAGGAGATTCCCTTCGGGGATGAACCTAGCGGCGGACGGGTGAGTAACACGTGGGCAACCTGCCTGAAA